>JAAZFP010000247.1 GCA_012511645.1 Microbacteriaceae bacterium | reverse complement strand
TCACTGGCCGAACCCCGACCAGGATCAGTATCTTGAGGCGGCGCGGGGCCTTGCGGAGCTTCGCAACGAAGGGCGCATTCGAGCGCGCGGAGTCTCAAACTTCACGCCCGCTCACCTACAACGCCTGATCGACGCGGGGATCACGCCAGAGGTCTGCCAAATTCAGCTCGAACCGGCGCACGTCTCGCCCGAACAACAGGCCTTTCATCGCGAGCACGGCATCATCACCGTGGCCTACAGCCCGCTCGGGCGTGGCGCATCGTTTCTCGACTCACCCGAGGTGCAATCTGCGGCAGCCGCTCACGGCAAGACCCCGAGCCAAGTCGTGCTGCGCTGGCATGTGCAGCAGGGCAACGGCGCCGCACCGAAGTCGTCGAACCCCAAGCGGCAGCGCGAGAACCTTGATATTTTCGACTTCGCGCTGAGCGACGCGGAAATGACCGCAATCTCGAGCCTTGATACGGGTGAGCCGTGGCGCCTGAACCCAGAAGAATTCGGGCACTAAGTGCCCACCTGGCTGCTCCTTCTTCTCGCAGGCGCACCAGTGCTGGTGCTCATCATCCTGTTGCTCTGCCGCGTGAAACCGCTGCCCGCGGTTGTGGTGGCGCTCATCGTGCTCTTCAGTTTGGGTGCCTGGTATCCCATCAACATCGAGGAGTTTGGCGACCTCTCCGCGCGACTCTTCGGTGTCACCATGAACGTCGTGTACATTCTGTTGGGCGGAGTGATTCTCTCGGCGTTTGCCGCCGACTCGGGCGCCCAGCACGAGATCAGCGAATGGTTTGAGTCAGCGGCACACAATCGCGCCCGCATGGTGCTGATGTTCGGCTTCGCGGTCACCCCGCTGATGGAGTCGATCATTGGTTGGGGTGTGGGCGTCGTGATCGGTATCCCTTTGCTCCTTCGAGCGGGGTTGAGCCCGACCCGCGCTACCACTGTCGGGCTGCTGGGCCTCGTGCTCTG
The DNA here is from genome assembly GCA_012511645.1 of Microbacteriaceae bacterium. Classification (GTDB taxonomy): domain Bacteria; phylum Actinomycetota; class Actinomycetes; order Actinomycetales; family Microbacteriaceae; genus Leucobacter. The sequence continues at coordinate 6,666 of JAAZFP010000247.1, read as the reverse complement.
CCCGTGGGGGTCCCTCGGTCCCGGCCTGCTCGTCACGGCACAGCTCGGCCAGATTGACTTTGGCGTACTCGGCACCTACACCGCGCTGTACAACCTGCCAGTGTTGATCGTGATGGGGGCTTCGATTGCCATTGTTGGGGTCGGCCACCGCATGACATGGCGACTCGGCATCGAATTCGCGATCGCCATTGTCATGATGTGGGTGGTGCTGCTGCTCGTCAACATCTTTCTCTCACCCGCGCTCGCCGGCATCCTCGCGGCGCTTGCTGCACTGCTCGTATTTCTCGGGGGTGCGCGGCTGCAGGGTGCCCGCCCGAGCGCCCTCACACCACGCCAGTCTCGCGCGTTTGCACCCTACGGGGTGCTGATTGCATCGATGCTCATCGTCACCGCGCTCTCCATGCTGGTCGACCTTGGTGCCTGGGATGAACTCATCACGAGCCCCGGCCTGTGGCTCACGGTGACCGCCGCGTTCACCCCGATGCTCTTCAAGATGTCGCACAGCGACGCGACGCTCTCGCTGCGTCGCGGGCTCGGCGTGTGGGCCCCCGTGTGCATCATGACGCTGCTCTACATCGTCTTCGGTGTGCTGCTCTCGGTGACCGGTATGAGCGCGGCCCTTGCCGAGCAGGCCGCGAGCGGCGGCACCATGTTCTTGTTGGCGCTGCCCTTTATCGGCATGCTCGGCGGCTACGTCACCGCGTCGAACACTTCGGTTGCGACAATGCTCACATTCGGGGTATCGGACGCGACGGTCGCGCTCGGGGGCAACCCCGCTGCGGCCCTCGGCGTGCAAACCTCGGCTGCTGGTGCGGCAGTTGGAGCCTCACCCTCGAGGATCGCCCTGGCCATGTCGATCGCGTCTCAGTTCTCTGACGACGAGCAGCCGAAACCGAACTACGGGAAGATCGCGCCGGTCCTGATTGTCGCGAACCTGGTGGTGGGAACGATCACCGCAACCGTGATTGCAATCGCCCCCTTCTGATGCGCCAGCGCTACGCCGTCTCACTTTCGAAGGTGCGCTGCGCGGTGAGCCGCACCGGCGCATTTGCCGCGCCATACCCGTCATAGCCGTCGATGCGCTGCACTACCTCGAGAAACACCTGATCGACCACGGGCGTATAAAAGTGCAAGAACGAGCCCTGCTCGTCACGGTCATAGAACAGATCGAGCTCTTGGAGCTCTGCGAGCAACTCGGCGTCGAGGCCAAACCGCGCCTCGAGATCGTCATAGTAGTTATCGGGAATGGGCAGGAACGGAAGTCCTCGCTCCTTCGCGCGGCGCGCCACCGAGATCGCGTCATCAACGCGCACAGCGATGTGGCGCGGCAGGAGCGGCGCAGTTGGTGGAGCAAGATTCATCGCAATGCGCACGACCCCGTCATCGGTGCGCATGACCTGGCTGCGCACGAGACCTCGCGGCCCTGGAAGTTCTGAGGCCGGTTCAGCGCCCAGTGCGAGGGTGCTCGTGTGAAACAGCACGGCCTCGTCAAATTCCTGCCACGGGTAGGCAATATTAATGTGATCGATCACGCCACGCATTGACTCGGTTCCCGGTGTGCTGCCGCCTTCAAACTCATCACGCCATGACTCCTCGGCGGTGCGTGCGTTCCAGAACACCTCAATGCCTTCGGTAGCCAGCACGCCCGGCAGATCGTATTCGCCCTCGTAGGTGCGTCGAAACGCAGCGGGCGCACCGATGGCGACCGCACGCCGCTTTGCTGCCTCGGCATCATCAACGAGAAGCCCAAGACTTCCGAGCCGCGTGCCCTGAGTGCGTGGTTGCTCGTTCAAAATGACGTTGGCCTCACCCGCTTGCCACAACCGCACCGGCTTGCTGCGGTGCCGACCGCCGAATACGAAGCCGAGCTGGTGCAGGGCCTGCTCGATCTCGCCAAGGTCTTCGCCGGTGAGTTCCACGAAGTCAATGGCTCGTGGGGGCTGCGGGGCGTCAATCTTCGACTCCCAACTATTCGCTGCGCAGGCGCGGTCGTAGAGCCAACGCAGTGACCTCAGCGCGTGCTTCGCGGTTCTGCGCACATCGGTTTGGCGAAAGGTATCGTTGAATACCTCAAGCGAGAGTGGGCCACGATAACCGGCCCGAATCATGTGCGACACAAAGCTGATGAGATCGAAGTCGCCCTCACCGGGAAACAGCCGATGATGGCGGCTCCACGAGAGAATGTCCATCTGCATGTGCGGCGCGTCTGCGAGCTGCAAAAAGAACAGCTTCTCGGCGTCAATAGCTTCGATCTCGCGCGGATCATGGCCTCGTGACAGCACATGAAAGCTGTCGAGGCACACCCCAAGGTTTGGGCGATCAGCGAGCTGCACGATCTTCCACGCGTCGCGGTAGTCGCTCACGTATCGCCCCCAGGCGAGGGCCTCGTAGGCGATCGAAATGCCATACTCAGACGCCAGATCAGCAAGCTGTCCGAGCTGTTCAGCGGCAACCTCATGGTCTGCGATTGTCGCGGTGGCAACATTGCTGCACAGAAGGATCATTTTGGCACCGAGCCGATCCATGATCTCGAACTTTGCCCTCGCCCGACGCAAGTTGTCGGCAAGCGTCACCTCATCAACGCCCTCAAAATCACGAAACGGCTGGAAGAGGTCGATGGTGAGGCCAAGGCGTGCGCAGAGAGCGCGAATCTCTTCGGGTGATTCGGCCGCGGGCACCAGGTCGGAGTCCATGATCTCGACACCGTCGAACCCGGCCTCAGCGATGGCATGCAGCTTTTCGACAAGCCCTCCGGAGAGGCAGACGGTGGCAATTGAGGTGCGCATGTCAGCTAATGTACCAATCTGTTAATTAAATGTCACGGGTGTGAACGACGAATCTGAGCGCTGGTTGCCCGCACGCTGAGCACGAAATTCTTCCATGCTGATAGTGCGACCGGTCGCTGCCGATTGCGCCGCAGCCTCGATCAGCGCCAGCGTGCCAGCCGCGTCAGCCGCGGTGACGAGCGGCGCCGCCTCGCCGCGCACGACCGCAAGAAAGTGCTTCAGTTGCGCGTCGTACGAGCTGGTCTGCGGCGCCTCAAGATAGGTGCGCGACAGCGGCGAGTGCCAGTTGGGTGCGACCGAAGGATCATAGCTGTATCTAGCCAGGTCAGGCACCGAAAGCGCTCCGCGAGTGCCCACCAATTGGTAGGCCATGCTGTCTCGCACAAAGGGAAATTCGAGGGTGTCCTCGGTCGCCTGATCCCAGCCCCACGGCGAAACACCCGCATCAGACGCAAAGAAGCTGCCCACAACCCCGCTGGCAAACCTGAGGTTCACACTGGCGGTGTCTTCCACGACCAGCCCGCGAGCGTGGGTGCTGGTCATTGCCTGCACGTCAACGACCTCCCCACACAGGTGCCGCAAGAGGTCAAGGTCGTGCACCATATTGATCAGCATGACACCAGCTCCAGGCTCCGCATGCCACGGGATTTCCGTAAAGTATACGTCTTCCTTGCGCGCCGACCACACCCCGCTGACACCCACCAGATCCCCGATTGCTCCCGCCGCCAATGCAGCTGCGCTGCTCGTAATTGAGGGATGGTGCCGACGGTGGTGGCCGACGAGCAGACGACCCTGCAGCCGGTCGACCGCGTCAACGAGTCGCAGTGACTCTGCATAGCTGGTTGCCACCGGCTTTTCGAGCAGCACGGTGAGCCCTGCCTCAAGACATTCGATCGCGCTGTCAACGTGCAGCACATTCGGATTCACGATGATCACCGCATCGAGCTGTTGGCTCTCGATCATCGCCTCGATGGTGACGTACACCGGCACGGGTGCATCAACTGGCGCGGGGTCGGCGATCGCTACAAGCGTTGCCTGTGCCTGGCGCTCAATGAACTCTGCGTGTTGCCTGCCCATAAACCCGTAGCCGGCAAGGCCGATGCGAACTGGTGCGTGAGTGTCGGTCAAGACGGTTCTCCTTCTCGCCGGTGTGCAGCGCTGCGGTGGGCTTCCAACGATGGCGCGCCGTTGGGGGCGGTTGGCACCAGAGACTACACGTTCGATTCCGGTTCCCCGTTATCAAAACGTGAGGTGTTCCACTCGCTGAGACTCGACTGTGCTGGCGACGACCGGTGGCAGAGTATCGAGGTGGAAGAGTGCACCGATTCAAAGGAGAATTCCACCATGCGTACTACACCCCTCCGTCGCGGCGTCGTCGTGACCTCACTCATTGCCACCTCAGCACTTGTGCTGAGCGGCTGCTCAAGCAGCGGCGGCTCTTCAGACGGTGGCGACACCGCTGACGGCGCCGTTAACGAGGTCACCCTGACGGTCGCTACAAGCCAGAACGAGCAGACGCCGAACTATTTCTGTGGTGTTGACCTGTTGAAGGAGCGCCTCGAGGGAGCCGACATCGGTTTCACCGTTGACCTCTACCCCGCAAGCCAGCTCGGCCCAGACGCCGACCGGCTGCCTCAGATTCAGGGGGGCGACATCGATATCGACCTGCAGGGCGCGTCAGCGATGAGCTCCACCTTCGAACCGATCGGTGTGGTTGATGCCGCATACGTGTTCGACGACATCGACCACGCATTTGACTGGATCGACAATGATTCGGACGAGCTGTTTGGCGCGTTCCACGAGGCCACCGGCGTGAACATCGTTGACGGCTGGTTCTTCGGCAACCGCACCTTCACCACCAAGGATCTGCCGGTCACCAGCCCGAGCGATCTCGAGGGTGCGCCAATCCGCTTCCCGAACTCGCCCGCGTTTCTCGCAAACGCAGCGGCACTCGGTGTGACCAACCCCGTGTCGGTTGCGGTTGAAGAGGTCTACACCGCACTGCAGCAGGGCATCGCCGTGGGCCAGGAGAACCCCATCGTTGCGACCCACTCGTCCAGCTACGACGAGGTGCTGAACACTGCGGTGCTCAACAACCACCAGGTCGGCATCCACTGGATTCTCGTGAGCGATAAGACCTACGAGAAGATGAACGACGAGCAGACCGCTCTGCTGGAAGAGACCATTCGCGAGATTCGTCCCGAGAACCGCGCTTGCGTGGACGAAGAGACCGACAAGATTCTCGACGAGTACCGCACTGACTCGAACTTCACCGTGGTCGAGACTGAAGACATCGACATGGATGCGTTCCGCACCAAGGCAGAGGACTACTTCACCTCGAACTACTCAGGTGACATCCTCTCGGCTTACGAGGCGATTCGCGCCACCGCTGGCTAACGAACCCTGCGAAAGAGGGGCGGGTGCGGCACGCTGCACTCGCCCCTCTTTCGCATCTCGCACGGGCGGACGCCAGCCGCCCGATTGCGCCACGTGGTGGTGGTACGAAAGGATGAACAGATGGCCGAACGCACGGTGCAACGCAGGGACGCAGAGCGCACCAAGTCACGCCTGCTCACAGAGGCGATGGCTGCATTCGCAGAGACCGGCTACACGGGCACCGGTGTCGATGAGATCGCGGCACGCACGGGCACCACAAAACGCATGATCTACTACTACTTTGGCAGCAAAGAGGGGCTCTACCAGGCAGTGCTCGAGCGGGCCTATCGTGGCATTCGTGAAGCGGAGCAGAGCATCGTTTCGGCGAACCTTGATCCGATCGAGTCGGTGCGCCACATTGCACAGTTGACGTTCGACCACCACCTCGAGCATCAGGACTTCATTCGCCTTGTTGCGATTGAGAACATTCATCGGGGCCGCACGATCAGGGGCCTCGAATCGCTGCGTGAGCTGAACGCGCCTGCCCTCGGCGTGTTGGAGCAGGCACTCGATCGCGGGAGGGCGGATGGCGTGTTTCGCGATGACGTGACAGCCCTCGACATGCACCTGCTCATCAGCTCCTACTGTGTCTTTCAGGTCATGAACCGGCACACGTTCGGGTTTCTGTTCAGTGTTGACTTCGCGTCACCCGACACCCGCGACCACATGCGCACCATGATCGGCGACGTCGTCGTCGGTTGGGCGACCCGACGGTAAATCGTCCGGGTGGTACGCCGGCGCATTGCACGAGCCTCGAGGCTCGCCGCCCCTAGATCCGCGCCGCCGCCTGCAGCGCGGCCACGCGACCAAAGATCAGAGCCTTGCCGAGCGCCGCGCCCGTCATGTAGGCGGCGCCGTGAAACCCTCCCACTACCTCACCGGCGGCATAGAGTCCCGCAATCACCTCACCGTCGGCGCGCAGCACCTCAGCATCGGGCGTGACCGTGAGACCCGCATAGGTCGAGGTCATGAGTGTTTTCGCAGGGTAGGCATAAAACGGCGCCCGATCGATGCGGGTGAGTTCGCCCACGCCATTGCAGAGGTGCGTGCGGCCGATTGAGTCACCCTGCTCTCCATCGACGACGCGGTTGTAGGCGGCGACGGTGTCAACAAGGCCGCGGGGATCAATCCCGGCGAGCTCCGCCAGTTCGTTCAAGGTCTCTGCGACGAACAGCCGACCCTTCGCCTCAAGGTGATCGATGTCAGACAGCGGCACCCCCGGCTGGGATTGCGCGCGAATGTCAGCATCGAAGATCTGGTAACCCATGCCATCGGGCTGTTGCAGGCACGCAGCACCGAGGGTTTTGTACGAGTCTGACTCGTCAATGAATCGCTCGCCCCGCTCGTTCACGATGGTCGCGCCCATGTAGAACGCCGTCAGCAGCTCGTGATGGTCGGCAGTCGTGTCGTGGTGCGAGCCGTAGATACGAGAGAGATGCCCCAT
>JAAZFP010000246.1 GCA_012511645.1 Microbacteriaceae bacterium | reverse complement strand
GGCGACGGTATGACCATCGAAGCACCCTGCAACTACCAGCTCGTGCTCGATAATCTGATGGACCTCACCCACGAGGAGTTCGTGCATTCCTCATCGATTGGTCAGGAAGAGCTCAGCGAAGCCGAGTTTCACGTCACCCACGATGAACACACTGTCACGGTGACTCGGTGGATGCACAACATTGACGCCCCACCATTCTGGTTGGCGAACATGCGCGACAAGTACCCCGATTTCGAGGGCAAGGTTGACCGCTGGCAAATCATTCACTACACCTACCCGTCGACCATTTGCATCGACGTGGGTGTGGCGAAGGCTGGCACCGGTGCACCCGAGGGCGATCGCTCACAGGGCGTCAACGGCTACGTCATGAACACCATTTCACCTGAGGGCGACCGCAGCTGCCACTACTTCTGGGCAATCATGCGTAACTACCGGCTCGAGAGTCAGACCATCACTACGAAGATGCGTAACGGTGTGCACGGTGTGTTCGGTGAAGACGAAGAGATGCTCAAAGCGCAGCAGGACGCAATCGATGCGAACCCTGACTACGAGTTCTACAACCTCAACATTGACGCGGGCGGCATGTGGGTGCGTCGCATGCTCGAGCGCGGTCTCGCGGCCGAGGGGCGCAGCGCCGGTGTGCGATCTGCCGCGGGCGGTGGTGTCGGCACTGAGACGGGCTGGCGACTGACGCCGAGTGCGGCGGCAGCGGCCGCAGCTGCAGTGAATGCCGCGGAAGCCGCCATGGGCGCAGACCTTGCCGAGGTGCGCTAACGATGGCAGACAAATACACCGTGTGGCAGAACGCGACCGTGGTCGCGGTTCGCCCCGTCGCCGATGGGGTGCAGCGCATCGAGTTTGCGCCAGAGACGCACGTGCCGGTCAAGCCGGGAGAGCACATCGATATCGAGGTGACACTCGGTGATCGCACCGATACACGCTCATATTCGATCGTTGACGGGAGCGAGTCGGGCGACCGGTTCGCGCTCTCGGTCTATCGGTCACCGGTGAGTCGCGGCGGCGCGGCGCACATGCACGCGCTGCAGCCCGGGGATCAGGTGCGGCTCACCCAGCCTCTGCAGGACTTTCCGCTGCGCGTCGGCGCCGAGTCATACGCGCTCGTCGCAGGGGGTGTGGGCATCACCGCGATGCTCGGCATGGCGCGCGTGTTGCGCGCGCTCGGTGCGGACTACACCATGCACTACGTGGGCAGCACGCGGTCGCGCATGGCCTACCTGGATGAGCTTGCGGCTGAGCATGGGGACCGCCTCGTGCCGCACATCACCGATGAGCACGGCCGCATGCAGGTTGCCGATCTGCTGGCCAGTGTGCCGCGGCACGCCGAGCTCTACATGTGCGGGCCGATCCGCCTGATGCAAGAAGTGCGCCGGCTGTGGGATCGCGACGATCGCGACCCAACGGCCCTGCGCTTCGAAACCTTTGGCAACTCGGGGTGGTACGAGTCGCAGCCCTTTGTCGTCGAGGTGCCGCAGTATGGCGCGGAGGTCGAGGTGCGCGAGGATGAGTCCATGCTCGAAGCGCTCGAGCGCGCCGGGGTCGACATGATGTACGACTGCCGCCGCGGCGAGTGCGGGCTCTGCGAGGTGCGCATTCTGAAACTCGACGGCAAGGTTGACCATCGAGACGTGTTCTATTCAGAACGGCAGAAAGAGCCAAACACGAAAATGTGTTGCTGCGTGTCTCGGGTAGCGACCGAGGGTGCCAGGGTAGTGATCGAAGCCTCCTGATGACGCATTCGCCCCTGCCGATGTATCCGCAGGGGCGAAGCAGTTGGGTTTTCAGGTGAGCGGCGGCGTGCGTGGTGGCGCAGTGCGGCGGGGGCGAATCGCTTCGAACGATGAGGCCCACGCGAGCAACCGATTGTCGTCGTAGGCGCGACCGGCGAAGGTGAGCCCGACGGGCATCCCCGTGTCGCGCATCGTGCCCATGGGCACCGTCACCGTTGGAATGCCGAGGTGCCGGATCGCCAGGTTGCCGTTTGCCACCCACACCCCGTTTCGCCAACCGAGATCGGCGGACTCCTCATTGACGTCCATATCGGCGGGGCCGACATCGGCGACGGCAGGAAACAGCACCGCGTCGAGGCCGAGCTCATCCATCCACTGCTCAAGATCGACCTGCCTGGTGTGCTCAAGCCCACGCAACCCCGCCTCGAGTTCGGGAATCTCGGTGAACTCGGCCACCGGGTGCTCGCGCACGTGATCTGGGTATTCGGCAATGTCGTCATCGAAGCCGGTGTAGCGGTCGGGCAGCGCCCCCTCGGGATGGGGGAAAATGGTGTGCCCATCGACCGCCGTGAGATCAGGCAACGCCGGGTCGCCGTTCGCACGCAAGAAATCGTTCCACGCCCACGCCGACAGGTCGACGATTTCGTGATGTAGATACTCGGAGGTGACAAACCCTCGGGTCGCGATGGTCGGAGCGCCGGGCCGGTCACCTTCGTAGTTCGACACCACCGGAAAATCGACCTCGATCACCTCGGCACCCTGCCCCTCAAGGTCGCGACGGGCGGCCTGCCACAGCTCAATGACCGATTCACGGGTCTCGATGCGCTGCCCGGTGGGGCCACCGATCCCCGGCTGCGCTGCGGTGCCCGCGGCGTCATCTGCGTTGAGATACATCTTCGGAATGCCAAAGCGTCGGCCCGAAAGGCGAGCCTGCTCGCTGTTCGCGCCGATTCGCTGGTAACTCGTCGGGCGCACCTGAGATGCGCTGCGAATCTCGACCCACGGCTGGGTGAGCCAGAGGTCGCCACGGGGATGCGCGTCATCGGCGACGATCACGTCGAGCACCTCGAACAGGTCAGCCATGGTTCGGGTG
>JAAZFP010000411.1 GCA_012511645.1 Microbacteriaceae bacterium | reverse complement strand
TGAACGGCATGACCACTCGTCCCGCTACCCGATCCGCCGTCCGTCTTCACCCCTCCGCGGTGAGTTTGAGCCGGAAGTGGGCTCTGATTCCAACCCAAACTCACCTCAGAAGAGGACTCTGGTTCGGAAGGGGGACATTGCTGATGTAACGAATATGCGCTGCAGGGTGCCGCAAGCACCCTGCACGAGACGTCACTCGCACCGTCGGCTATGCTAGGTTTGAGAGATGTCATCTCGGCTCCTGTCATTCGTCAGACTCGCACAACAGAGCATCACAATGCGGCACATTCCGCTCCCCCGCGCAGCCGTCGGGTTGCTCGTTGCATGCGTCGCCATCGCAGGACTTTCGGGATGCATGATATCCACCTCTGATGGTCGCGTCGGCGGTGGCCTCTCGTTAGACGACAGAGCAAGCGGTGGGTACGTTACCCCGATTGATGTCGTCACCGGTCGTTACGAAGTGACTGTCCAGGACTACATCTGGGGTGCGCCCCCGGCAGACGGAGTTTTCGACATTACGAAGACGAGCCTCACCACACTCACGATTCTCACGAGCGATGATGAGCTCTGGAACTGCGATTACGACGAGGAGCTAGCCTCTGCAACCTGCACCGCAGCTGCTGACACAGAGAAAGAGATGCCGATGCAGGTCGATTGGTCAACGCAAGATGACAAGAGGCACCAGATTTCTGGATTTGCGACGGTAACACTCGAGGGCGAAACTCGTGAGGCAATGACGTTCGAGGGTACTCGCATCGTCGAATAGAGCACGGAGGCTCCCGGCAGCCTTTGTACTTTCGAGATCCTGAAGCATCCCGAGGCCCCGATGCGTGCAGTTTCGTTACCTCCGCAGCCAAGAAGCCGCGCGAATCCTCATGCGGTCAGCGCGAATGTCTGGGAGGTTCGAGCCATGCGCTCACCAACCGGGATACCGTGTGGTCCAGCGTGTGTACGGGCCGTATTCGCCGTGCAGTTCATGCCCGCGAGTGAACTCGTAGACAAAGTCATCTGCAAGTTCGAGGATGGTGCCCCGACCTTCAACCTCAAACACCAGCTGCGGCGGCAACGATTCTTCTCCATGCAGCGCACCAAGGATGTTGCCACAGAGCGCACCCGTCGAATCAGAATCACCTGAGTGGGTGACCGCGAGCGAGAGCGCCTTGAGTATGTTCTCTGGCTCGGGGCACTGCAGCGCTGCGTAGACAGCGATGCCTAACGCTTCATCAGCTACCCACCCGCCACCCAACGACTCCAACACCGCAACGCTGGGTGGTTCAGTCGCCAAATCAATCGCCTGCTGAAGCACTCGCGTAGCCTCTTCATGGTGTTCGCGACAGCGTAGATGTCGCATCATCGTGTTTACCGCCTCGTCAAGTTCTTGCCCCAGAACTATCGCACCAATAAGCGCGGCGAGTGCACCCGAAGCGAGCTGGGCAGTCGGATGACCGTGCGTAAAGGATGCCGCTTGAGCCGCGCTATCGAACTGCCACCCGAGGGCGTCGTCAGATCTCGGTGGCAACAGCCCGAATGGTGCACTGCGCATGACCCCGCCGCAGCCTTTCGAATCATTCTCAGCCTGGCCACCGTATTGCGAGATCTTCCGTTCGCCGCATCGCGCATCCATTAACGCTGATATGCAGGTGTTGCCAGGGGCGCGCCTGACATAGAGCCACTTCTGGTTGATCAACCAGCCATCTTTTGACCCATCGGGCTCGCGCATGAGCTGCGTGTCGAGCCACCGGTCATACGCGTGATGCGTGACCGCGACCGTGAGGCCTCAGCCGCGGTCAGTACGAACCCCCGCACGAATCATCCGTTCAACCGTAAACAACATCATCTGCGTATCATCAGTAATCAGCCCGTACCGAGTCTCGCCGTCGATAATCTCGGGAAGATACTCGGTCACACCATCCTCGCCACAGGCTTCGAGAATCCGCTGCGCGTTCCAGAACTCGACAGGGCCACCAAGCGCATCACCGATCGCCCCGCCGAGCAGGCATCCCCGCACTCGCGACCGGTAGACCAATTCGTCTGAGTCAATCACTACCGCACACCCTTCAAGTGGTTCGTCTAATTCGAGCCGCTTCGCAGTCTCAGCGGCTGATTTTCAGCCGTACCTCGAGCCACCGACATCATGAGGCCGGGCTAATGATGAACGTGACGACGCCCCACACCATCATCTCACTCAGCTCGGGCAACACGAGGTTCGGAAACCCTGGGTTTTCTGCGCGCAGCGTGACATGATCGCTCGGGTCAACATGCAGGCGTTGCACCGTGACAATCTGGCTGTTGCTCGCGAATTACTTTCAAGTGGAATTTCCCTGATGCCCAGAACGAGGAAGGATTTACTCCGCTACATTTTGCAGCGCAAGCGTGGTCCCTCTCGGTTGCGGCAGCTCTCCTCAAGAGCTGGTGCAACCATCGATTTGGAGAACCGTTTCGGCAACACACCCCTCTTTATGGCGGTGTTCAATTCAAAGGGCAAAGGTGCTCTCATCAAGTTGTTGCGCTCGTATGGCGCAAATCCTCACTGGCGCGAGGCCGAAGCGGAGAAACAGGGAGAGGTTCAACCCGGACAAAGAGTGGAGACTCTTGTCGAGGGTTTGAACCTCTCCCATTTGGGGTCCCTGCGTAGACAGTTTTCAAACCCCGGACCCGCACTAGAAACGTTGATATCACGCTGGAAACGAGGGGTATACCGGGTGTCTCAGCGGGTCGATAACACCCCGATTCGGGACGCTCGAGGGCCCTGTGTCAGGAGGATTGGGAAACCTCAAACCTTTCTCACCCCCTCTGAAGCAGACCGGCTCGTCGATGATTACCTCGCTGGTCTCAGCGTCGGCTATCTCGCTCAGAAGTATGGTGTGCACCGCGCGACAGTCTCGAAGCACCTCACCCGGCAGGAAGTCGTGCGCCGTCAGCATGGGCTTACGATCGACGAGGCCGCTGAAGCAGTGAAGCTGCACGGCGGCGGCATCTCGATGCGCGCGATCGCCCGCACTCTCGGTGTAGACCGCAAGCAGGTGCGCATCTCACTCATCGCAGCTGGTGCAATTGTCACCAACTCCTCTACCATGAATTGAGATAAAGCCCTCCTCGACAAGCGCACAGTCGCTCTCGGGCCTCCCGCTCGTTGAGGTGAGAGTGGAAACCAAACTGTCGGTCAGATCAATAGTGAGCCCACATCCCTTCGCACCCAAGCTTCGCATCACTTTACTGCTCATGGGGCTACTCGTTCCTCATCTGCTTTCATCTTCAACCTCATCCCGATCGCTGGATAGCCGCCCCCAAGGCCATCGCGCCGACTGGCTGGCAGATCCACTCTCGAAAGGTCACACACATGGACATCAAGATTCTCGGCCCCGACTGCCGCGTAGCGGCGTCACCCGCGCAGCAAGCCTGATCTACGGCGGTCGTACGCTCGCCTCGTGAACGGCAAGTGAACGATGGAAGAGCAAGGCATGAACCCCTTCGCCAGAAGTTGCTTCAGCCATCGATACTCACCAATATAGAAGAATGTCGAATCAAGGAAGCGGCTCATTAACTGCACCACCCCGGGCAACTCCGAAACGCATGTCGACGCTCGATAAGTGGTTGCCGCTGTGGATCGGCCTCGCCATGGTCGTGGGCCTCCTACTGGGGCGCTTCGTTCCCGCTCTCTCCGACTTCCTCGCCCGACTCGAGGTGGGCGGTATCTCGGTGCCGATCGGCATCGGGCTGCTCGTCATGATGTACCCCGTGCTCGCGAAGGTTCGGTACGACAAAGTCGCGGCAGTCACCGGCGACAAACGGCTCCTCATCTCTTCGCTTTTGCTGAATTGGATCGCTGGCCCCGCGGTCATGTTTACGCTCGCGTGGCTCTTCCTCCCCGACCTGCCGGAGTACCGCACCGGCCTCATCATCGTCGGGCTCGCGCGCTGCATCGCGATGGTCGTGATCTGGAACGATCTGGCCTGCGGCGACCGGGAAGCGACCGCGGTGCTGGTCGCCATCAACTCCGTCTTCCAGGTGGTCGCATTCGCGCTGCTCGGCTGGTTCTACCTGACCGTGCTGCCCGGCTGGCTCGGCCTCGACACGCAAGGCCTTGAGGTCTCGGTCTGGCAGATCGCGCTGAACGTGCTCGTCTTCCTTGGGGTCCCCCTGATCGCCGGGTTCGCCTCCAGGTGGATCGTGGAGCGGCGGCGAGGACGGGACTGGTACGAGGTATCCTTTCTCCCTGTTATCGGCCCGTGGGCGCTGTACGGGCTCCTCTTCACGATCGTGCTGCTCTTCGCACTCCAGGGTGATGCGATCATCGCGAACCCCCTCGACGTGGCACGCATTGCACTGCCGCTCTTCATCTACTTCGGCGTGATGTGGTTCGCGGGTCTCCTGCTCGGCAAAGCGCTCGGCATGGAGTATGCCCGATCCACCTCGCTCGCTTTCACCGCGGCGGGCAACAACTTTGAACTCGCGATCGCGGTTGCGATCGGCACCTTCGGCGCCACGAGTGGGCAGGCCCTTGCCGGTGTCGTCGGCCCACTCATCGAGGTGCCGGTACTGGTGGGTCTCGTGTATGTGTCGCTGTGGGCTGCCCGAGCTTGGTTTCACACCGACCCCTACGCCCCGGTAGCGATCGAGACACCCGTGAGGACATCATGAGCAACACCATCCCCGCTCCCACCGATCGCACCTGTGAACCCGATGGGTCACACCCGATCGGGATCGATGCCGCAACCGTCGTGGCGAGTCGGCTCAAGGCACTCTCCGACCCGCTGCGCTTGCGTATGCTGTCAGCGATCGTCTCCGATCCGCGCGGTGAGGCCTGCGTCTGCGACCTCGCCGAACTCGGCGACGTGTCGCAACCGACCATCTCACACCACCTGAAAGTACTCAAAGACACCGGCCTCCTCACCTCCGAGCGCCGCAGCACCTGGGTGTACTACCGGCTACAGCCCACCCAAGAGGCGGCGGTCAGAGCATTGTTAGAGTCGTTCGCGCCCGCGGCAGTGCTCGCCGCCGAGGCGCCTGAGGAGCACGAGTGTTCCCACACGCCAGCCGAACCGGTAGAGAACCTCGACGAACGTGTCACCCACCTCGCGGACGAGCTCGCCGCGGAACACGCCGTGATTAGTCGCGACCTGGTTGTGACCGTCGTCCGCGAGTCGTACGCGAGCCTCGCACGCTCGGCGAAGGTGACGCGACACCTCATTCCACTGACCGAGCGCTTCGCGAGACAGCGGCTCACAGATCTCACCCGCGACCACGAAAACGGGATCCCGCAGGTGCTCTTCGTATGCGTGCAGAACGCGGGCAGATCACATCTCGCGGCAGCACTCGTCAACCAGCTCTCGGGTGGAAAGGTCCTCGCACGGTCTGCAGGATCCACCCCAGCAACCGACGTGCACCCACGTATCAAGTCGCTCCTCACAGAAATCGAGGGCGACCAGGCGCAGGAGCGATTCCCAAAACCGCTCACCGATGACGCTGTACGCGCGGCTGATGTGGTGGTCACCATGGGGTGCGGCGACGTGTGCCCGGTCATTCCCGGGGTCCGCTACGAAGACTGGGCCGTCGGCGATCCCGCCCTCGCCTCCGCTGAAGAGCTTGAGGCGATTCGTGACGACATCGCAGCCCGCGTGCGCACACTGCTCGACACCCTCACCTCACACTGACGGAACTGGAAGAGAAGACGCAACATGACCACCGAACAGAAGCCCACCGTACTCTTCGTCTGCGTGCACAACGCCGGGCGCTCGCAAATGGCGGCCGGTTGGCTGCGCGAACTCGCCGGCGACCGCGTCGAGGTACGCTCTGCGGGTTCGATGCCCGCGGAAATGATTAACTCGGTCGCAGTTGAAGCGATGCGCGAGGTCGGCATCGACATCACCGCTGAGCAGCCGAAGATCCTCACGACCGAAGCGGTGCAGGCGTCTGATGCCGTAATCACTATGGGCTGCGGTGACGCATGCCCGTTCTTCCCCGGCAAGCGGTACGAGGATTGGAAACTCGAGGATCCGGCAGGGCAGGGTATCGATGCGGTGAGACCCATCCGCGACGAGATCAAGGCACGCGTTGAAGCGCTGCTCGCGGAGCTTCTTGACTGAGCATCTCGGTGGGGTTTCTCTCAGTGCTTCACACCACATGAAACTGCTCGTCGAGGCGGGACTCGTCACTCGAGAGCAGCGGTAAATGGGACTTCTATCAGCCAACAACGAGCACGTTCGCTGAGGCTGTGAGCGGGCCCCTCGGGTGAGCGTCGTCACCTGCCGACTCGCGGAATCATTCGCGAAACGCCCGACAGCTCAAGATAGTGGATCACCCGCCGTAGCTCCCCGAAGGTCCGTGACACCACCCAGCCGAGCACGGCGACTAGAGGACCGAGCCCACGATCCTCGGCGACCAACATCAAAAAAGCTGAGTTCTTCACTGCGGTGCGCTGTGACCATAGACATATGAACATCGACACCAAACCGCAAATGAGATCAGAAGAGTCGCTGGACAAAGTACGTGACTTGGTAAATGCCTTGCTACACCCGACTCCGGCGTTCACCCACTTGATGGCGAACCTGAAGGCAAATCACGAACTCGACGCCACCGCCTCGACTGAAAAGCCCAAAGAACAGCTGCCAGCAACGACTGAAGTACGAGCCAGCACGA
>JAAZFP010000245.1 GCA_012511645.1 Microbacteriaceae bacterium | reverse complement strand
GAGAAGGGCCGCGGCTATGCTCCTGCCGAGAACGACGACGCCGATCAGTTTCACGCAATTGGTCAGATTGACCCGGGGACCGGGGCGTCGAGACTTGGGGCAGAAGCGCCCAGCTTCACTCAGGTGTTCAGAGACAAGATTGTGGAGTTGGCCGAACACGATCCTCGGATCGTTGGCATCACGGCGGCCATGCTTGCGCCATCCGGGCTTGACGCCTTCGCCATGCAGATGCCTGAGCGCGTGTATGACGTCGGCATCGCCGAACAGCACGCCATCACGACTGCGGCGGGCATGGCCTACGGAGGCCTGCACCCGGTGGTCGCGGTCTACGCGACCTTTCTCAATCGAGCCTTCGACCAGGTGCTCATGGATGTGGCCCTGCACCGTGCCGGGGTGACGCTCGTGCTTGATCGCGCTGGCATCACGGGGCCAGACGGTGCGAGTCACAACGGCGTGTGGGATCTTGCCGCTTTGCAATTGGTGCCGGGAATGCGAATTGCTGCGCCGCGGGATGCAGCAACGCTGCGTAAAGCACTTGAGGAGGCCGTCGTCATCGATGACGCGCCCACAGCCATTCGGTTTCCGAAGGGGGCTGTCGGGCAGGAGATCCCTACTGTGCGCAGCACCGGTGATGGTGTCGACGTGCTCCGAGACATGCCAGGAGAACGCGCTGACATTCTGCTGGTAGCCGTGGGCCCAATGGCTCGCATTGCGCTCGACGCGGCTGTCGAGCTCGAATCTCGCGGGGTGTCCTGCACCGTGATTGATCCGAGGTGGGTGATCCCCGTGCCAGACTCGGTCGTGCAGCTGGCAGCGCAGCACCGCTGGGTGGTGAGCATCGAAGACGGAATTCGCGTGGGCGGTGTCGGCACGAGGATTCGCCAGGCGTTGCGCGAAGCCGACCTTTCGGTGGGAGTGACTGAGCTTGGAGTGGGGGAGGGCTTCCTGCCGCATGCCAGTCGCGCTGAACTGCTCGAGCTTTCGGGGCTCACTGCCGAGCGCATCATCGAGGCGTCGCTCGCGGCGCTTGAGACACAATCCTCGTAGAACGCAAAGGGCCGGCCCCAGTGCAATCGCACCAAGACCGGCCCTGAGCCCGTGGGTTACGCCTCGACGGGACCCGCGATCGCTGGGTTATGGAACTTCGCGCCGAAAGCCCGCTCGCTCGCGCCGACACGATCCAGGTACGGTGTTGCGCCACCATCTTGGAACGGCCAGCCCGCACCGAGAATCATGCACAGATCAATGTCCTCAGCAGCAGCCACGACGCCCTCGTCAAGCATGAGCTTGATCTCGGCTGCGAGGCCTTCTTCGACGTTGCGCAGGATCTCGTCTTGAGCGATCGGTGACTTGCCGAGGGTGAGCGCCTTCTTCGCGTCCTTCGACAGATCCTCAACCTTGCCCTGCTTGCTCTTTACCAGTGGCTTCTCAAGCTCCGCAGCCTTGTGCAGGTTTTCTGAGGCGTAGAAGCGATCTGGGACCGCGCCGACCATCGTGTCCTGGACGTGTGCTGCGACTTTCCAACCGACGAGATCGATGAGCTCAAATGGGCCCATCGGTAGGCCGATCGGGGCGTATGCCTGCTCGACCTCTGCCACCGGAGTGCCAGCATCGAGTGCGCGGGCGGCCTCGCCGAAGACCTTGGCGAGCAGACGGTTCACCACGAAGCCGGGGCGATCGGCGGTAATGACCGCAGACTTGCCGAGCTTCTTCGCGACGTCCATGGCTGTTGCGAGAGTGACATCGTTGGTCGTCGGTACCTTGACAACCTCGATGAGCGGCATGACCGCAACCGGGTTGAAGAAGTGGAAGCCCACGAGTCGCTCGGGATGAGCAAGGTTCGCACCGATCTCTTCGACAGAGAGCGAGGAGGTATTGGTCGCAAGAACCGCGGTTTCGCTGATGATCGGCTCGATCTCGGCGAACACCTGCTGCTTGACGCCGAGTTCCTCGAAGACTGCCTCGATGACCCAGTCGCAATCGGCGTACAGACTCTTGTCGGTGGTGCCGCTGACGAGCGCCTTCACCTGATTCGCGTCGTCGTGCGACAGGCGACCCTTCTCGCGCATGGCATCGATCTCGCCATAGATGTAGCTGATTCCCTTATCGACGCGGGCCTGATCAATATCGGTGATCAGCACGGGTACGCGAAGTTTGCGTGCGAACAGCAGCGCAAATTGGCTCGCCATGAGGCCCGCACCGATGATGCCGACCTTCTGCACCTTCTGCGCGAGGCTCTTGTCGGGTGCGCCGGCGGGTCGCTTCGCGCGCTTCTGCACGAGATCGAACGCGTAAATCGAAGCGTGGAACTGATCACCAGAAATCAGCTCGGTGAGCACCTCGTCTTCACGCTCAAACCCACGGGACAAATCGCCATCTTTTGCTGCGCTCATCAGTTCGAGTGCGGCATACGGTGACTTTGCCGCGGTGCCGATCTTTGCTTTGAGCGTGTCGCGAGCGACCTTGATGGCAATTGGCCATTTGGTCATGCGCTCAATCTTGCCGGGCACATTCGGGCGCTTGACCGTGATCTCGCTCGTGAGTACCTGATCTGCCCAGCGGATCGAGTGCTCGAGGAACGCACCAGAACCAAACATTTCGTCGAACAGGCCCAGCTCATATGCCTGCGCAGGCTTCAGCATGCGGTTGTTCTTGAGCGGGTTCGAGATGACGACTTCGATGGCCTTCTCGATCCCGATGAGGTTTGGCACGATCGTTGCGCCGCCCCAACCGGGGATGATTCCAAGGAACACCTCGGGAAATGCGAGGGCTGCGGCGTTCTCATCTAGCG
This sequence comes from Microbacteriaceae bacterium, assembly GCA_012511645.1. Lineage (GTDB taxonomy): Bacteria > Actinomycetota > Actinomycetes > Actinomycetales > Microbacteriaceae > Leucobacter. The sequence continues at coordinate 2,954 of JAAZFP010000245.1, read as the reverse complement.
TGCGGTAGGTGCAGTGCAGCGCGATTTCCATTGCACCGCCGAGCGCAAGTCCGTTCACAAACGCAAAGCTCGGCACACCGAGTGAGCTGAACTTGCCCAGCACATAGTGGCCGTACTGCGCCATGAGGCGAGCGTTGTCGCGGTTACCCAGCTGCGACACCTTTGAAAGGTCAGCGCCGGCAGCAAAGATGAACTGCTTGCCGGTGACGCCAACGGCGCGGATTTCACCCGCAGCCGCACGGGCCTGCAGCGTGTCGAGCGTGTCGCTCAACTCGCTCAGGGTGCGTGGACCCAGGGTGTTTGGTCGAGTGTGGTCCTCGCCGTTATCGAGGGTGATGAGCGCCATCACGCCGCCTGAGGCAAGCGGCACGTCTCGAACATACGAGTGGGTGATCACTTCGCCCTCAGCAGCGGCAATCAGGCCAGAAAAATCGATCTTAGAGTAGTCAGTCATGGTGAGTTACTTCCCCTTCTTGCCGTTGAAGTGCGGGTTTTCCCAGATCATTGAGCCACCCTGGCCAAGGCCAACGCACATTGCGGTCAGGCCGTAGCGCACGTCTGGGCGCTGCTCAAACTGGCGAGCGAGCTGCAGCATGAGGCGCACGCCCGAGGCAGCGAGCGGGTGACCAAGCGCGATGGCGCCACCCCATGGGTTCACCCGAGCATCTTCATCGTCAATACCGAAGGCGTCGAGGAACGACAGCACCTGGACGGCAAATGCTTCATTGAGTTCGAAGAGCCCAATGTCGTCGATCGTCAGACCCGCGCGCTTGAGCGCCTTCTCGGTCGATGGCACGGGGCCCAGGCCCATCACCTCTGGCTCGACGCCAGCGAAGGCGAAGCCGACCATGCGCATCTTCGCCTTCATGCCCAGTTCTTTTGCGGTGTCGCCGCCGGCGAGCAGCGCCATGGTTGAGCCGTCGGTGAGAGGCGAAGCGGTGCCAGCGCTCACACGCCCATGAGGCCGGAACGGTGTCTTCAGAGAAGCGAGGCCCTCCATGGTGGTCTCAGGTCGACGACCCTCATCTTCTGTCGCGAGGCCCCAGCCCTCGGTGGACTTGATGGCGACGGGGATCAGATCTGGCTGAATGTCGCCTCGGTCGTACGCCGCCTGTACCTTCTGCTGGCTGAGCATGCCAAAGCGATCCGCGCGCTCTTTGGTGAGCTGCGGGAATCGATCGTGCAGCCGTTCGGCGGTCATGCCCATGTTGAGTGCGTCGGGGCTGACCATCTTTTCAGCGACGAATCGAGGGTTCGGGTCGGCGCCGATGCCGATCGGGTGGCGGCCCATGTGTTCGACGCCACCGGCGATGGCGATATCGTACTGATTCGCGCCGATTGCGCCGCTCATCATTGCGGTTGTCGTCATGGCGCCGGCGCACATGCGATCAAGCGCATAGCCGGGCACTGTCATGGGCAGGCCAGCAAGAATCGCCACAGAACGGCCGAGGGTCAACCCTTGGTCACCCTGCTGGGTTGTTGCGGCAATGCCGACGTCATCAACTCGGTCAAGCGGGAGTTCGGGATTGCGCTCGATGAGCCCCTGCAGCGCACGCACTGCGAGGTCATCGGCACGCGTGCCCCAGTACATTCCCTTTTCGCCAGCGCGTCCAAACGGGGTACGAACCCCGTCAACGAAGACGACTTCTCTCATTACGGCCACCTTGCCTTTCGAGTGGTGAGTGGTAGTTGCGTCCATCCTAGAAACAAAGACTGAACGAGCGGGGTGACCGGTGGATGAACGTGCAGAGTCACCCGCAAGGCCCAGACTGATTTATCGACTCTCTACAAAAAGCGAGGCCAGTATCGGTGCAGTTATGACAGTTTGCCAGGGGCGGGCGCCGAGTTCTTCCATTCGCGCGGCAAATACCGCGGGATCATTCGTCTGAGGAGGCTCCCATGCGATTCGCCGGAGAATATCGGGGGAGAGCAAGTTCTCGACCGGCATCTGCTGGCGCTCAGCTTCTGCGGCTATCGCTTCACGTGCCGCTTGCAACCGTGCTGCAGCCTCAGGAAACTTCTGTCCCCAGTTTCGGTGATGAGGAATGGCATTCCGGTCACGCTCGGGTGGCCTTGGCACCTCCGCGGTCTTCCCTCGCAGAATGGCCTTCCACCATCGATCGAGTTCCGCCCTGCTGGCACGGCCGCGAAACTCTTTGTTCGCGGCGAGTTGTCCCGCAGATCGTGGATTCATTGCAGCCGCAACGATGAGCGACGAGTCAGGCAGTAAACGTCCAGGCGCGACGTCACGCTCACGGGCTAGGGCGTCTCGGGCGTTCCAGAGCTCGCGAGCGAGCGCGAGTTCCCGGGGAGAGCGAAGTCGATTGCCGCCTGCGAGTTTGCGCCACGGTTCAGCCGGGGGAGCCTTGGGCTCGCGGGTGAGCACCGCCTGAAACTCCTGGCGGGCGATCTCGGATTTGCCCTGTTCAACGATACGCTGATCGATTATGTCTCGGAGGTCAGGAAGCAACACCACGTCGAGCGCTGCATACTCAAGCCAGTCACCAGGGAGCGGACGCGTGGACCAATTTGCCGCAGAGTGCGCCTTGGTGAGGTGAATGCCCAACAGCTCTTCGACGATTGCGCCGAGGCCAACCCGCTCGAAGCCGAGCAATCGTGCCGCGAGCTCAGTGTCAAAAATGGCGAGTGGATCAAGTCCAACTTCTCGGAGACACGCGAGATCTTGGCTCGCTGCGTGCAAGACCCACTGCTCATCACGGATAGCAGAATAGAGGGGGGAGAAGTCATCAATGGTGGTCGGGTCAAATAAGAACGTTCCAGCATCGCGGCGATGCACCTGGATGAGGTACGCCTCGGAACCATAGGTGAAGCCCGAAGCGCGCTCAGCATCGATTCCTGCCGGACCAGATCCCTGAGCTATGGAGTCTGCGGCCCGCGCCAGCTGCTCACTCGTCGTGCCGAGCGTCCAGTCGGCATCAAGTTCACCCTGGTCT
>JAAZFP010000021.1 GCA_012511645.1 Microbacteriaceae bacterium | reverse complement strand
CTCCTTGCCCGGGTGCTCGGGCTCGCCCAGGTCGACGTGCAGCCCGCTGGTCAGGGCGGCAAGGTCGCCCTGCAATACCTGGGGCACCGCGATGCGCAGGCCGTTCGCGAACAGATCCTGCTGGCAGTCTCGATTCGTGCGAAGCGAGACCTTGCCGACACGGCACCCGAGACAGCGACCACCGATCCGCGAGCACAGGGAGTTGCGGGCCCGCTCGACGAACGCCTTCGAGACCTCGCAGACGTCGCCATCGCCGCCGCCGCGCTCGAAGCGGGCACGGTCGTGAAAGTGCCGCTCGGTCGGTTGATTGCCAGCATCCTGCTGGGATCAGAAATGCTCACCCTCGTAATCATCGCCGCCGGCATCGTGATCATGAGTGTGCTCGTGAGCCCCGCGATACTCGCCACGGGGCTGCCGCTCGCACTCGTATTCATCGGTGTGGTGATCGGCCAGTTCAACCGTGGCTTCAACTTCGTGCTCTCACGCGCGGCCGATGGGGTGCGCGTGGGCGCTGGTCTCACCGCCACCACCACCGAGACGATTCCCTTTGGCCGCATCCACGCGGTCGAGGCGCAGCAGCCGCTCGGCTGGCGGCCCTTTGGATGGTGGAAGGTGCGCATCACGACTGCCGGACACTCGCTGTCGCAGGGCGGCCAAAACCGCCTGCAGAACATGGTGCTGCCGGTGGGTCAGCTCGACGATGTGTTGCGCGTCTTCGAAACGCTGCTGCACGAGGGAGAGACGGGTTCCGCCGAGCGTGAGGCGGCGCTCGCGCAGGCGCTCACTGGCCCCGGTGATGGGTTCTTGAAATCTGGGCCGCGCGCGGGTTGGCTGTTGTGGTGTGCGACCAGACGAACCGGCCTTCGCATCGAACTTGCCGAGCTGTCACCCCACACACAGCAGTCGAGTCTGCGCATTCGCCGCGGCTGGTTCACCAGATCGCTCTCGGTGATGCCCATGGTGCGCGCGCAGTCGGTACAGCTCAGTCGCCCAATGGTGCACCGCCTACTCGGTCTTGCCTCGCTGCAGGTGCACACGGTGCTTGGCCCGGTGCGCATGCAAATGCGAGGCTTCGCGCTCGCCGACGCGCGCGAAGCCTTCACCCTGCTTGCCACCACCATCGTGCGGGTGCAGCAGCAGGATGCGGCCGAGCGGCTGCACGCACTTCGACCGTCCACGCCAACCCCTGACCGGTTGGCAGATGAACAACACGGGGGATCGCTGTGATGCAGAAAGAAGGCAGACTCGGCATCGGCATTGTTGGTGCGGGAAAGGTGGGGCCGATCCTCGCGCTCGCCCTCGCCGGTGCTGGCCATGCCATCACAAGCATCAGCGCCATCAGTGAGCAGAGCCGCGAGCGCGCCGAGACGCTGCTCCCCGGGGTGCCCATCGCCACCGTGCCCGAGGTGGTGCGGCGCAGCGAACTCGTCATCTTTGCGATTCCCGGCGATGAGCTGCCAGCCCTCGTGCAGGGTCTCACTGCGACCGAAGCCTGGCAGCCAGGTCAGATCGTGCTGCACACCGCGCCAGAACACGGGTACACGGTGTTTGCCCCGGCGCTCGCAGCTGGGGTGATTCCGCTCGCGCTGCACCCCGCGCTCGTATTCACCGGCACCAGCCTCGACCTGAGCCGGTTGGTGGGCGCGACCGTTGCTGTCAGCGCGCCGACACCAGTGCTGCCGATTGGCCAGGCGCTTGCTGTTGAAATGGGCGCCGAGCCATTTGTGCTCGCAAACGATGATCGTGCGGGGTATGCCGACGCGGTCGAGGCGGCGCAGCAACTGTCTCGAGCGGTGGTGCGGCAGGCGATCGACTCGCTGCGTGCACTGGGGATCGACCGGCCCGATCGCGTGCTCGGCGGGCTCGTGCGAGCCGCGGTAGAGGAAGAGTTGCGCGCCGCAGCAGGCGAGGCTGCCGACCTCGATCAGTGAGGGACGAGGAGAATGCCACCCGCTAGTGAGTCTCGCGCCGGGGGGCGCGCGAGCCGAGCGCGGCCATGAGCGCCGTCGCGAGGGCCGCGACACACACGACCACGCCCATGGGCACCGCGGTGTGCTCGCCCCAGGCGCCGACAATCGGTGCCGAGAGACCGCTCACCGCGAACTGCGTCGCGCCCATGAGAGCCGCGCCCACACCGCGCGCGTGTGGTGCTTCGGCGAGGGCCAGGGCGCTGGCGTTCGACATGCTGAACCCCGCGCCGCCGGTGAGCACGAACGCGCAGACGATGAAGCTCCACACGGTCAGTGCGCCTGTCAACGACAGGGAGAGCATCGCGATTGAGCTGACCGCCAGCAACGCGATGCCGAACCGCAGCATGCGCTGCGGCCCCACTCGTGCCGCGATTCGCGCGTTGATGAGGTTGCTCGCGATCAGCGCGGTGCCACTCGCCGAAAACGCAAACGCATACATGAGCGGCGACATGCCGAGGACATTTTGTCCCACAAACGGTGAGGCTGCAATGTAGCCGAACATTGCGGTGAACCCGAGCACAAACGCCAGCATAAAAAAGCGATACCGAGGCGCCAGGATGAGGCCAAGGATCGGCGCGTAGCTCGCAAAGATATTGCCGGAACGCCGTCGCGCGGGCGGCAGCGATTCTGGAATGAAGATCCAGGAGAGCACCAGCACGAGCACTGACAGGGCGGCCATCGTTGCAAGCGTGCCTCGCCATCCCCAGAGATCGTGGGTGATGCCCCCGATTGGGGGAGCGAGGAGAGGGCCAAGCCCTCCAACCATGGCGATCACACTGAGTGCCTTGACCGCGGTCTCTCCCTGGCTCAGGTCGACTGCGATTGCTCGCGCCAGCACAATGCCCGCCGATCCAAAGAAGCCGAGCATGAGGCGCATCCAGATGAAGAGCTCGATTGTCGGGGCGAACACCAGAGCAATGCCGACCGCCGTATAGATGCTCAGTGAGATGAGCAGCGGCCTTCGTCGCCCGAATGTGTCAGAGAGCGGCCCGATGATGAGCTGGCCACAGGCGTTGCCGAGAAAGAACATCGTGAGGGTGAGCTGCACCATCGACGCGGTTGTGACCAGGTCAGATTGGATGCTGCCGAATGAGGCCAGGTACATGTCGGTGGCGAGCGGGCTGACCGCGCCGGTGAACCCAAGGATGCCGAGGAGGAGCGGGGTCAAGACCGGCCTACGACTGTTCACACTCAAGATCGTATATGTTCAGCGGAGGCCCGTTGCCTGGCGGCGCTCCAATAGACTGGAGCACTGACGCTGAAATGCAGATGTCGAGTGACAAAGGAACATGCCCGAATGAGTGCTCACGCCGCGCCCGAAACCCCAGAAACCCCAGAACTGACCGAAGAAGAAGTCTTCGAACAGAAGCGGGTGCGGCTCGAAAAGCGCGACAAGTTGAACGAGCTCGCGGGGGACGACCTCGGCGGCGGTGCATACCCGGTCGCGGTGCCAGTGACCACGACCATTCAGGCAGTGCGTGCCGAGTGGGCGCACCTGGAAGAAACACCCGACAGCCAGTCTGGCACGACCGTTGGGGTGGCCGGCCGTGTGGTGTTTCAACGCAACACCGGCAAGCTGTGCTTCGCAAGTCTGCAGGCCGGCGACGGCACCCGCATCCAGGCCATGGTGAGTCTTGCTGAAGTCGGTGACGAGTCGCTCGCGCGCTACAAAGAGCTCGTCGACCTCGGCGATCACCTCTTCATCAGCGGCGAGGTCATCTCGAGCCGCCGCGGCGAACTTTCGATCATGGTGCGCGAATGGCAGATCGCTGCGAAGGCGATTGCGCCGCTGCCCAATATGTATGCCGAACTCAACGAAGAAACTCGAGTGCGTCAGCGCTACCTCGACCTGATCCAGCGTGAGCAGGCCCGCATCAACGTGCGCACCCGCGCAAAGACCATGGCAAGCCTGCGGCAGACCTTTGCTGAGCGCGACTTTATCGAGGCCGAAACCCCGATGCTCCAGACCATGCACGGTGGCGCCTCGGCCCGGCCGTTCATCACACACTCGAACGCCTTTGATACCGAGCTCTACCTGCGCATCGCCCCCGAGCTGTTTTTGAAGCGCGCCGTTGTCGGTGGGCTCGAGCGCGTGTTTGAGATCAACCGTAACTTCCGCAACGAGGGCGCTGACTCCACCCACAGCCCCGAGTTTGCGATGCTCGAGGCATACCAGGCCTACACCGACTATCACGGCATCGCTGATCTCACCCAAGACCTCATTCAGCACGCGGCGCTCGCCGTCAACGCTGGCACCGAACGCGAGGGCACTCACACCGTGCTGTGGGCTGACGGCACACTGTTTGATCTCGGTGGTCAGTGGGATCGCATCTCAATGTATGGCACGCTGAGCGAGGCGGCTGGCCGCGAGATCACACCCGAAACCAGCGTTGCCGACCTGCAGGCGATCGCCGACGCCGAAGGCGTCGAGGTGCAGCTGCCCAACCACGGCAAGCTCGTAGAGGAGCTGTGGGAGCACTTCGTCAAGGGTGGGCTCACGAAGCCCACGTTTGTCATGGACTTTCCGGTTGAGACGAGCCCGCTCACTCGCCACCACCGCAGTGTTGGTGGTGTGGTCGAGAAGTGGGACCTCTATGTGCGCGGCTTCGAGCTTGCGACGGGCTACTCTGAGCTCATTGACCCGGTCGTGCAGCGCGAGCGCTTTGTGCAGCAGGCGAAAGAGGCGGCCCGCGGCGACGATGAGGCGATGCGCGTCGACGAAGAGTTTTTGCGCGCGCTCGAACACGCGATGCCACCGTCAGGCGGCATGGGCATGGGTATGGATCGCCTGCTGATGGCGCTCACCGGCCTCGGCATCCGCGAGACGATCCTCTTCCCGCTCGTCAAGTAGGCGCTGTTCGGGGTGGCGCGAGCGGAGCGCATTCGCCCTGCTTCGCACAGCGGGGGCCCCTCGCGCGTCTGATCGCCGCGCGGCCCCGAAGCTCAGCAGTGCGAATACGCTCCGCTCGCTTCCTCAAGCATTCCGCGACAACGGCGTGCGGCGGAGGCGTAGGGTTTTGGTTTGCGCAGCATCGGGGCGCGTGGCGCAGACACGCGGGGGTCCCCGCTCCCTGCGAAGCAAAGCAAAACCCTACGCCTCCGTATCAACGACTAGAGCAGGTGCTTCCCGCCGTGCCCCTTCATGCGGTTCACGAGCGTCTTCACGTCTTGTGCGTGCTGTTTTGAGGTGACGAGCAGCACATCGGCCGTGTCAACGACCACCACATCATCCATGCCGACGAGCGCCACCAGGCGGTCGCTCTCGCTCACGACGATGCCGCTCGAGTTGTCGCTGAGCACCTGGGCGCCGTCACCAAGCACCGCGAGGTCGCCCTTGCGACCGCGCAGCAGCAGGTTCGCGACGCTCGCGAAGTCGCCGACGTCATCCCACTCGAAGTGTGCTGCGACACAGACCATCTTGCCGACCTGTGCGGCGGGCTCGGCAACGGTGTAGTCGATGGCCACCTTTGGCAGGGTGGGCCACAGCCGCTCGCGCACCGAGGCTGCCTGATCGGTGCCCCAGGCAGCGGCGATCTCGCGCAGCGCCGCAACCATCTCGGGCTCTGACTCGGCCATCTGGTCGAGCAACACGGATGCCTTCGCGATGAACATGCCGGCATTCCAGAGGTAGCCGCCGCGCTGCAAGTAGTCGCTTGCGGTCGCCTCGTCGGGCTTTTCGACGAACTCGGTCACGTCGTAGACGTCGAAGGGGGCGAGGTCGCTGCGGGCTTTGCCGCATGCGATGTAGCCGAACCCGGTTGACGGGAAGCCGGGGTGGATGCCGATCGTCGCGATGTATCCCTGATCCGCGGCCTGTACTGCGGTGCGCACGGCGCGCTGAAACAGCACACTGCCGCGAATCACATGGTCGGCAGCGAATGAGCCGAGGATCGCGTCTGGATCGCGCAGCTCAAGGATCGCCGCAGCGAGCCCGATGGCTGCCGAGGAGTCTTTGGGTTCTGACTCGGTGACCAGGTTCTCGGCGTCAAGCTCGCCAAGCTGCTTCATCACGGAGTCGCGGTGAGCAACACCGGTGACCACCATGATGCGCTCGGAGGGCACCAGCGGGGTGAGGCGATCCCAGGTGGTGCGCAGGAGTGAGGTGCCGCTGCCGGTGAGGTCGAGCAGGAACTTCGGTGCGTTTGCCCGTGAGAGTGGCCACAGACGTGACCCTGCGCCGCCGGCCGGAATCACACAGGTAAAGCGGCTCATGGCCGTCGACTCGTTCATGACTGCCAAGTGTAGTTGGCATTCGCGGCCGACCGATCAAACATCAGATGAAGGTGAGGTGTGGGTGGTGAGAATCGAGTGGTGATCAGTGCCATAATGGGATGCGCAAGAGGTTTCATGTTGCAGCACAGCAGTGTGCCCGCGGTGGGCCTCGCATTCGGATACCGCGCAATCGGTGCAACCCGATCCTAGGAGGATGCTCGTGTCAGCCCAACCCGCCCAGGTCGCCCCCTCGGCGCCCAAGAAGAGTCGCATGCCAGGCGGCACCCTGTATCGAGGTGCTGAAGGTATGTGGTCGTGGGTGTTGCACCGCATCACCGGTGTGGCGATCTTCTTCTTCTTGCTCGTGCACGTGCTCGACACCGCGCTGATCCGGGTGAGCCCCGAGGCTTACAACGCGGTTATGGGCACCTACAAGAACCCCATCATGGGGCTCGGCGAGACGGCTCTTGTCGGCGCGATCGCCTATCACGCGCTCAACGGCCTGCGCATCATCCTGGTCGACTACTGGAGCAAGGGCACGAAGTACCAGCGCACGATGTTCTGGATCGTGCTTGTGCTGTGGGTAATCGTGATGCTGGGCTTCACCCCGCGTCACCTGATGAACGTCTTCGGACACTAAGGGGCGAGAGACATGGCTATGACGATTGACACCCCTCGCTCGCAGACTCCCGCGAAGAAACGCACCAACTGGGAGAAGTGGGGCTGGATCTACATGCGCGCCTCGGGCGTGCTGCTCGTTGTGCTCATCTTCGGGCACCTCTTTTCGAACCTGATGGTGGGCGACGGCATCGCGGCGATCGACTTCGGTTTCGTGGGTGGCAAGCTCGCCAATCCGTTCTGGCAGGTGTGGGACATTCTGCTGCTGTGGCTCGCGCTGATCCACGGCGCCAACGGTATGCGCACCATCGTGAACGACTATGTGAGCCGCCCAGGCCTGGCAAAGGGCCTGAAGGTCGCGCTCTTCCTGTCAGCCGCGCTGCTGATTCTGCTCGGCACCCTCGTCGTGCTGACCTTCGATCCGTGCCCCGCTGGTGCACCCGCTGACCTCGTCGCGTCGTTCTGCGCGAATCTCTAAGCCGCGCGTTTTCCGGCCTTCGTTATTGCTGAATGGAGTAGCAACACAGTGACTACCAACACCCAAGAGGGCGACGTCACCGTCAAAGACGGTGTCACCTATCACCAGTTCGATGTCGTCATTGTCGGCGCGGGCGGCGCGGGCATGCGCGCGGCCATTGAGGCGGGGCCCAAGGCCAAGACTGCGGTGATTACCAAGCTCTACCCGACGCGTTCTCACACTGGTGCAGCGCAGGGTGGCATGGCCGCGGCGCTTGCCAACGTTGAAGAAGACAACTGGGAGTGGCACACCTTCGACACCGTCAAGGGCGGCGACTACCTGGTTGATCAGGACGCCGCAGAGATCCTCGCGAAAGAGGCAATCGACGCGGTCATCGACCTCGAGAACATGGGTCTGCCGTTCAACCGCACACCCGAGGGCAAGATTGACCAGCGTCGCTTCGGCGGGCACACGCGCGACCACGGTAAGGCGCCCGTGCGCCGCGCCTGCTACGCCGCAGACCGCACCGGTCACATGATCCTGCAGACGCTGTTCCAGAACTGCGTCAAGCTGGGTGTCAACTTCTTCAACGAGTACTATGTGCTCGACCTCGTCATGACAGGCGAGGGGAAAGATCGCAAGCCTTCGGGTGTGGTCGCCTACGAGCTGTCGACCGGTGACCTGCACGTCTTCCAGGCAAAGTCGATCGTGTTTGCCACTGGCGGCTTTGGCAAGGTGTTCAAGACCACGTCAAACGCGCACACCCTGACTGGCGACGGCATGGGCATCATCTGGCGCAAGGGCCTGCCGCTTGAAGACATGGAGTTTTACCAGTTCCACCCGACCGGCCTTGCGGGTCTCGGCATTCTCCTCACCGAGGGTGCTCGTGGTGAGGGTGCGATTCTGCGTAATGCGAGCGGCGAGCGCTTCATGGAGCGGTACGCTCCGACGATTAAAGACCTCGCTCCGCGTGACATCGTGGCGCGCTGCATGGTGCAAGAGGTGCTCGACGGTCGCGGCGCTGGCCCCCACAAGGACTACGTCTACCTCGACTGCACCCACCTGGGTGCCGAGGTGCTCGAAACCAAGCTGCCAGACATCACCGAGTTCGCTCGTACCTACCTGGGCGTCGACCCGGTCGTCGAACCGGTTCCCGTGTTCCCGACGGCGCACTACGCCATGGGTGGCATCCCGACGAACAACGACGCCGAAGTGCTCATGGACAACGACACCGTCGTGCCGGGCCTCTACGCTGCGGGCGAGTGCGCCTGCGTGTCAGTGCACGGCTCGAACCGTCTTGGCACGAACTCGCTGCTCGACATCAACGTGTTCGGCAAGCGAAGCGGCAACAACGCCGCTGACTATGCGAAGACCGCCGAGTTCGTTGATCTTCCCGCAGATCCTGCGAAGGAGGTTCGCGAGCTGGTCGAGTCGCTGCGTGAGAGCACCGGCACCGAGCGCATCGCCGACATTCGTCGCGAGCTGCAAGAGGCGATGGATCGCGGCGCTCAGGTGTTCCGCACCCATGACTCGCTCACCGAGGTGCTCGGCGTGATTCATGACCTGCGCAACCGCTACAAGCACATTGGCATCCAGGATCGCGGTAGGCGGTTTAACACCGACCTGCTCGAGGCGATTGAGCTGGGCTTCCTGCTTGATCTCGCAGAGGTGCTCGTGTTCGCTGCTCGTAACCGCAAGGAGAGCCGCGGCGGTCACATGCGCGACGACTTCCCCGATCGCGATGATGAGCAGTACATGCAGCACACCATGGCTTACCTGTCGGGCGACCCCCACTCGGCCGACGCTGATGACCACATCAGGCTTGACTGGAAGCCAGTGGTTTTCACGAAGAATGAGAAGGGCGAGCTGAACTACCCGCCCATGGAGAGGAAGTACTAACCCATGAGCACCGTCACCTCCGTGGCCCCGGGCACCCCCGCCGAAGAAGCAGGCCTGCAGCCGTTCAACGTCACCCTGCTGGTTCGCCGTTTTGCCCCCGAGTCAGAGCGCGAAGCATACTGGGAAGACTTTGACATTCCCATGTACCCGACCGACCGCATTCTTGACGCCTTGCACAAGATCAAGTGGGATCAGGACGGCACCCTCGCGTTCCGTCGCTCGTGCGCGCACGGCATTTGTGGCAGCGATGCGATGCGCATCAACGGTCGCAACCGCCTCGCCTGCAAGACGCTGATCAAAGATCTCGACATCACGAAGCCGATCTATGTTGAGGCGATCAAGGGTCTGCCCCTCGAGAAAGACCTCATTGTCGACATGGAGCCGTTCTTTGCGGCGTACCGTGCGGTCAACCCATTCTTGGTGGCTGGTTCGGCGCCAGAGGCTGGCAAGGAGCGTCTGCAGACGATCGAAGATCGCGAGCGCTTCGATGACACCACCAAGTGCATCCTGTGCGCGGCCTGCACCACCTCGTGCCCCGTGTTCTGGACCGATGGCCAGTACTTTGGTCCGGCGGCCATCGTCAATGCTCACCGCTTCATCTTTGACTCGCGTGACGACCAGGCGCAGGTTCGCCTCGACATTTTGAACGACACCGAGGGCGTTTGGCGCTGCCGCACCACCTTCAACTGCACCGACGCGTGCCCCCGCGGCATTCAGGTGAAGAAGGCCATCGCCGAGGTCAAGGCGGCGATTCGTTCTGGCAAGACTGACTGAATCACTCGTAGCGCGAACGCGCGAAACATGGGCGTGGGTGCAACGCACACGCCCGTTTCGCGCGTTTTCGCATTTCACGAATGTCGGCGGGAGCGTGCTCACCGCCGGCATGAGCTACCAAGCGCTCTTTGCGGTATTCGCAGGCCTCTGGGTGGGCTTCGGGGTGTTCGGCATCGTGTTGGCGTCCCGCCCCGAGCTGCTGCACACCCTCGTCGAGCAGATCAACACCTTTGTTCCCGGGCTCATTGGGCCAGATGGTCTTGTGCATACCTCGCTGCTGCTGGAGACGCGAGTGCTCAGCTGGACGAGCGCGATTGCCGCTGGCTCACTCATCTGGGTGATGATGAACTGGTTCACTGGCACACGCCGTGCCATTCGCATTATTTTTGGGCTTGAGGTCAAGCAGTACCGCAATGCCGTGCTGTTGAAGCTTCGAGATCTCTCGCTCGCGATTGTGTTTGCGCTCGCACTGGTGGTATCGGCTGCGTTGACCCTGTTTAGCTCAACCCTCACCAATGTGGTGCTTGAATGGCTGGGCTGGAGCGCAGATAGCTGGCTACTCGGGACGATCGGCACGCTGGTGCGGTACGGCGCGCTGTACGCATTTGATGTGGCCGTGCTGCTCGCCATTCATCGGTTGCTCGCCGAGGTGCGGGTGCCTTGGATGCCGTTGCTTGCGGGCAGTGCGCTCGGCGCAGCAGCGCTGCTCATGCTGAAGCTACTCGGCTCGGTGTTGCTCGGCGGGGCCTCTCGCAACCCGCTGCTTGCGTCGTTCGCGTTGATCATCGGTTTGCTGATCTGGTTCAACTTCATTTGTCGGGTACTGTTGCTGACCGCGGCATGGATCGAGGCCGGGCTCGACAAGAGCGTCGGTCTGCCGGTGCCGGTAGGTCCAATGCGGGAAGAGGAGCTTGATTTGTCCCAGGTCGCCACACTCAAGCATCCCTTTGGTGGCCCGCCGGAGGAGTCCCCGTCACAGAAAGTGACGCCGCCCGCGTCACCGTAGTGAGGCGATGGCCTGTGGCAGTGCCGCAGCCACATCGAGTGCGGTGCACGGACCACCAGCGATACGCGCGGCCAGGTCGTGCAGCAGCGCGGCGGTCGCGCCGAGCGCTGCAAGTAGCCGCGGCTCTGCGTGCACCGCGGCTGCGTGTGAGGCAACAAGTGCCCCGAGCACCCCAGCCAGCACATCGCCGGTGCCGGCGGTTGCGAGCCACGGCGTTGCGGGGCCAACCTGAATGACCTCGTCGGTGTGCGGTGACGCGACGGTGGTGATCGAACCCTTGAGCAGCACCGTGATACCGAGCGACCGCGCGAGCGTGTGCGCCGCCGCTGCGCGTACCAGGGGCTGAGCGTCGGAGGTGAGACTCAGCTCTGAGCGAAGGCCTGCAGCCTGCCACAATGACGTGAACTCGCCCATGTGGGGGGTGACGATGACCGGTGCGCTGGGTGATCTGCGAGTCAGTTCAATGGCGCCGGCATCAACAACCACGGGTGCCGCGCCAGCGAGTATCTGCAGGAGCGCCTCGTGCTCGGCAGGGCTCCTGGTGGCAGCATCGGTGCCGCTGCCGATCACCCAAGCATCGCAGCGTGCCACGGCTGTGGCGATATCGTCTGCGAACACGGTTTCTGGCCGTCGTGCAAGCACCGCAGCTGCGGGAGAAGGCAAGCCATGTCGCGAGGGAGCGTCGTTCTGAGGGGATACGAAGGTGACGAGTCCGATGCCCGTGCGCCATGCGGCCTCTGCGGTCAGTACTGCCGCACCGGGATACTGAGATGCCCCCGTGCGCACGCCAAGCGCTCCTCGTGAGTACTTGTGATCGTCTGCCGCTGGCACGCGCAGCAGTGGCACAGCATCGTCCGCTGTCCACTGTCGCACGGTGAGGCTCATGCGCTGGCGCCGCCCAGATAGTCCCGCACTGCGGCTTCAACAATGCCCAGGGCGTCTCCGGCTGCGGTCTGCCGCTCGGCGAGCGATCCCTGATCTGAGAAGGTGTCGATATAGACCTTCAGCTTTGGCTCGGTGCCGCTTGGGCGAATCATCACGCGGGAGCCATCCGCGAGGTCATAACTCAGCACGTTGGCGGGAACCTCGGCGACGCCGGGCTGACGCAGATCATGCACAGCGCTCACGGCCACACCGCCAAACTCGCTCGGTGGGTTCTCGCGCACCCACTCGGCAAGGGTCGCTACCTCGGCCATGCTCGTGAGACGAACAACCACCTGGGTGCTCGCAAAGTGACCGAAGGTCATGCTGGCCTCGTCAAGCAACTGCCAGACCGTCATGCCGTCGTGGTGACAGTCGAGCGCCATTGCGATCGCATCGGCGCTCGCAAGCACGCCGTCTTTATCGCGCACGACCTCAGGGTGGGTCAGATAGCCGATCGCCTCTTCAAATCCAAAGATCAACTCAGGCACCCGAGACACCCATTTGAAGCCCGAGAGTGTTTCGGCATAGCTGAGACCGTAGTGCTTCGCGACTGCCCCGAGTGCGGGCGAGGAGACGATGGTGCAGGCGAGCGCGCCCGCTGGTGCGACACCTGCTGCCTCCGCGCGCCCGCGCGCCCGCTCTGCTGCGCGCCATCCGAGGAGGAGGCCGAGCTCATTGCCAGTGAGGCGACGATACCCGTCTTCGCAGGTGGGGTCAGGCAAAGCGATCGCGAGCCGGTCGGCGTCGGGGTCGTGCGCGACGACGAGGTGGGCGCCAGTCTCGCGCGCGGTGCGAAATGCAAGATCGAGCGCGCCGGGCTCTTCGGGATTGGGGAACGCGACGGTGGGGAACGAACCATCGGGTTGATCCTGCTCGGGAACGATCGTCACCTCAGGGAGGCCCACGGCTGTGAAGAGCTGCCGGGCGACGGCCGAACCCACGCCGTGCATCGCCGTGTAGGTGATGCGAAGCGGTTCGCGTTGTTCGTGCGACTCACGATCGGGCACTGATGCGCCCCACCCCTCGATCAGTGCAGCGGCGGCGTGCGCGACGTAGGCATCACGAACGTCGTTGCCTGCGATGGTGAAGTCATTCGAACGTGGGAGTGCTGCGCAGGGGAGTTCAGCGGCGAGTACGATCTGCGTGGCGATGTCAGCATCGGCCGGTGGCACGATTTGTGAACCAGCGTCTGCGTCGCCGAGATACACTTTGTACCCGTTATCGCGAGGGGGGTTATGGCTGGCCGTGACCATGACTCCCGCTGACACACCGAGGTGGCGCACCGCGAATGCGGTGACGGGTGTGGGCAGCGGCTCTGGGAGCAGGGTGACCGCGAGGCCTGCGCCGGCCATGACTTCTGCGGCGTCACGCGCGAAGACGTCTGAGTTCACCCGAGCGTCATAGCCAATCACCACGCTGGGCGGGGTACTCGCCTCGCCCATCGCGGCACGCTGTATGAGGAACGCGGCAAAGCCTGCGCTGGTCTGTGACACGACAACGCGATTCATGCGCGCGGGGCCGGGGCCAAGCTCTGCCCTGAGGCCTGCGGTGCCGAAGGCGAGCCGGCCGCCAAAGGCATCGCGAAGCTCTGTCTCGCTCGCCCCGTCTCCCGCATCGGCTGCTTGGAGCAGGGCAGCTGCTTCCGACTGCGTTTCGGGGTCTGGGTCGTCAGCGATCCATGCGCCAACTCGCGTGCGCAGCGTCTCGTCAACAGCCATGACAACCTCCCGTGCGGTCCGTTATGAGCGGTTCTGGTCTCCCAAAACTACCATCGGGCTGCCTCGCGCAGCCTGTTAGGCGAGTGACAGAAAGAGTTTCTCAAGCTCTCCCGCGTCGAGCTCTTCATTCTCGGGGTTCGTGAGGCACTCCTTCAAGGCGGTCGACACCACCAAGAACCCGGCGCGGTCGAGCGCCTTGGTGACGGCGCTGAGCTGCTGCACGATGTCTCGGCAGTGCGCGTCACTCTCAACTGCGGCGATCACGGCAGCAAGTTGTCCGTGTGCTCGCTTGAGCCGGTTGGCGATTTTGCGTTGCGCTTCGAGTGCCTCGTCAGTCTTTGTGATCATGGCTTCATCATACCCCATGGGGTATGGTACAGTTCTCGTGAACGATACCCCTGGGGGTATATGTGTGACGGCCTTGTGGTTGTCTGCACCCGGGAATCGCACGATCAAGAGCAACTGCGTAAAGGAGAACTCCGATGTGCCGACCAGCAAGATGCAACGTGTGTGGCAAGACCACCTGGGCAGGCTGCGGCCAGCACGTCGCGAGCGTGCGCCAGTCCGTGCCCGCAAGCCAGTGGTGCGGTGGCACACACTCGCAACGTGAAATGGACGCAGCGAACGAGGGCAAGGGATTCTTTGCCAGATTGTTTGGGAGGTAAGAGGCATGTTGCTTGAACGAATCTATGACGAAGACCTTGCGCAGGCGAGTTACTTCATTGGCTGCCAGGCGAAGGGTGAGGCGATTGTTGTTGCCCCCCGTCGTGATCTCGCGGTGTACCTGCAGCT
>JAAZFP010000244.1 GCA_012511645.1 Microbacteriaceae bacterium | reverse complement strand
CGTGACTTCTGGGTCACGGTTCAACGCGACGCGTACGACGTCGTCTCGGAACTCCTCGGGATATTTTGCGGGCATGATGATCATCCTTCCAGGCCAGCCAAAAGCTAGCCATGTCGAATGTCACCTAAACGTGCAGCAGGCCCCTCATCGTGGCGCCGACGGTGCTGTGGATCGGACAAGCTGTGTTGCTCGTGCTCGGCCGTGGCGCGTGGCGCGTGCGTCTGCGCTCGTCGCGTCGCGTGCTCGATGCAGCTGCTGCGACCGCCGCGGAGAACGAACGCGCCCTCGCGCAGCACGGCGGCGGCACGATTTCGTGGATGACCACGTGGCCGTTGAACAGTCACGTGCAACTCGCAGACGGCACTGCCGCATTTCAGTCACACGCGGGTGTGGCGATCATGCTCAGCGATCCGATCGTGTCGGCCGATCGACGTGCCGAGTCGATCGAGCAGTTTGCGCGCGCTGCGCAGCGGGCCGGCCTGATCCCTGCGATGTTTTCTGTCGGGCAGTCTTCATTTGATGCGTGCCCGCCCGAGTGGCGTTCACTCATCGTGGCCGAAGACACCGTCGTCGACCTGCCAGGGTTAGCGTTCACTGGCAAACCGTGGGCTGCGGTGCGGGCCGCGATCAATAAGGCAGGGCGCGAGGGCATCACGTTTCGCATGACACGGCTGACCGATGAGCCGCGCCAGGTGATCAGTCAGGTGCGGCGCATCTCTGAGCAGTGGACGGGCGATAGGAGCCTGCCCTAAATGAAGTTCACCCTCGGCACCGTGCAAGAAGCGCTCGATCCGCAGGTAATGGTGGGTCTTGCATTCAACGAGGCGGGCGAGATGCAGGGGGTCACATCGTGGCTGCCGGTCTACGGTTCGGGTGAGCACGCGGGTGAGGTCGTCGGGTGGACGCTCGATGTCATGCGGCGTGCCGATGACGGGTTCTCACAGACGATGGAATTTCTCATCGCGTCGTCGATGAAGCACTTCTCTGAGCAGGGGGCGCAGTTCGTATCGCTCTCGGGCGCTCCGTTCATTCACCCTGAAGAACGCGAGCTGACGTCGGTTGACCAGGTGCTCACGCGCATCGGCGAACTCATTGAGCCGGTCTACGGCTTCAAGTCGTTGCATCGTTTCAAGCAGAAGTTCAACCCGCGCGCCGAACCGCTCTACCTGCTGTTTCGCGACGAAGGCGACCTACCCCGCATCGGCATCGCGCTCACGCGCGCCTATCTGCCCGATGCGTCGCTGCGCGACCTCGTGACTTCAGTCGCGCCGACCGCCAGTCCGTAGCTACGCCGGTGCAAGCCCCCTGAATAGACTCGGTTCACTCGTCCGAAACGTCGCTCGTCGAAATCCAACCGAAGAGAGAGGCATCTAGTTCAGAGTCAGAGCTATTGCCTTTCGTGGCTTCGCTCACCAGGCTCTGCAACTTCTTCAGCACCCGTACGCGTCGCTCCAACTGATAAATCTTGTCATGCAGCAACTCCCTCGTACGCTCCGACGGCGATTCCCGCGTCAATGCAAACTGAGCGACTTCAGCAATTTCGTCGAGGCTAAATCCCAGATCTTTAAAGATCTTCGTGCCCTCGAGGTAAAAAACGTAGTTCTCTGGGTACCGGCGCGTACCGCCCTCAGTTCGTTCTGGCGTCGGCAGAATTCCGACTTCTTCGTAGAAGCGAATCGTGCGCGGTGACACGCGAGCACGCTTCGCGAGTTCTCCGATGCTGAGCGACTCCCTGGGCCCGGCGGCACGTGGTTGAGTGGTGGGTCCACCAGGAGAAGCATTCTCTGATCCATCTGGCACACTCATTTTACCCGTCCTTATCGCTCAGTTACCCGAGTATATGTGAACCTCTACGCATCTTACGTTAAAAGTTAAGGAAACTTCGCCTCACCCGCCCTGGGGCGATCCGTGGCGGGCGGCAGGCGGCCTCGATACTCCTCACGTGAAAGGTCGCTCACGAATTCCCTGCTGACCGAGCGTGGCTCCCGTGTCGACGCCCCCGCGCTGACGACAGCGAGCCAGTGGCGACCCGCTCCTGACCAATTCGCATGACTTTCGTTGCGTCAAGGAATAGTTATGTGTATCTTTAACGTTTAACGATAGATAGTAAGCAAGGGAGCTGGGATGGTTAAGACCTCTGTCAATAAACTCATACCTCTACACCGCATTTCTGACTGGGTTCACGATGGAGAGAGTGTCGCACTCGGTGGCGGCTGGTTCGCAAACCACCCCATGGCTGCAGTACGGCAGTTGATTCGGGATAAACGTACAAATCTGCATGCCATTACGGTCGTTGGTTCCGTCGATATTGACCTGTTGATCGGCGCAGGCGTGCTGAGCAAAGTTTCGTTTTCGATGGTCACGCTCGAGGTCTTCGGACTCGCGCCAAACTTTAGAAAAGCAATCGAATCTGGTCAGCTCGACTACACCGAGTACACGGGCCTCGGACTGAACATTGGTCTGGAAGCGCAGGGTCGCGGGGTGCCGTTCCTCCCGTATCGCGGGCCGTTCGGTTCTGACATT
>JAAZFP010000243.1 GCA_012511645.1 Microbacteriaceae bacterium | reverse complement strand
GCGGTGGGATGCGAGTGAAGCCGCTGAAAAGATCGAACTGCAGATCGGCAAAGACCTGCAGTTCATCCGCATCAATGGAACGGTGGTCGGCGCACTCGCAGGGCTGGCGATTTACACGATCGCTACGCTCGTGATCGCCCCGTTTGCCGCCTAGCGTATGTCACCCACCATTGTTTCCGACAGTCGGATACTATTTGCGAAGGGGCACAGGCGAGCCTCTGCACACACCACTCTGTGAGGAGAAACCATGGCAGATCAGCAAGCACCGTCATCAGCTGACGCAAAGTCAAACACGAAGGCCATCATTGCGATCATTCTCTCGATCGTCGCGCTCGCCTTTGTCTTTTCGAACGTCGGCCCCGCAACGCTGCGCTTCCTGTTCTTGCAATTCACGATGCCGACGTGGGCGTGGTTCCTCGTGGTGCTGCTTGCGGGCGTGGTAATTGGCTCGCTGTTTCCGTGGTTCCGTCCAAAGAAGAAGTAGCCGAAGGAGCGGGCTTCGCATCATCTGCGGCGTGAGTGTCTCCACCGTCTGACAGTGCTCGGGTCGGATCTTTCCACCCCTGCACCACAGCAGTGAAGTCACGGCTGATACCGGCGCCCACCACCATGCCAATGGCGATCGCAATGAGCGAGCCGAAGGTCTGCAGAATGGTGTTGGACGCGCCAGCAGCTCCCGATGCCGCTTCGCTGATTCCAATGAAGCCCATTGCCCCGGGCACGAGCAACCAGTATGCGCAGGTCAGCATGATGCCCGCGGGCGGGGCGACCCTCACGCGCGCCGCGAGGTAGGCAGCCGGCACGACGACCGCGGCCCCGATGAGCCCTGAAAGTTCGGCTCCGACCAGTACATTGCCAAGCAACTGCGCGCTGTAGGCGACGACGAGAGCATACAGAATCCAGACGAGGGATCCTCGCGGTGCCGACGAGTACAGGGTGTAGCCGAGGCTCACGCGCGCGATGCCCACCCACGGCGCCCACTCACCGAGCTGAGAGGGTGTGCTCGTCACGGTCGGGGTGCCAGCAACGGTCATGCCGGCGAACACCCCGAAGGCAAGTAATGCCAGGCGCGCGATGCCAAACACGAGCCGGCTCGCCCCCGCGATGATCTGGCCTGCGGTGAGCTCGACCGCAGCAATCGTCAGGGTGAGGCCCGGCAAGAACGACACAAGCGCGGGCGCGACGAGCCGCACCACATCATCATGCACCAGGGGCCGCACCACGAGCGACACAATCAGCGTGACGGCGAATGCGGTGAACACGGGCAGGATCAGCGACAGTGTTGCCGCGCGCGGCGCAAGCACAAGAATGACGCCCACGATCGCACCCAGCACCACATAGACCGGCAGCGCCGTCACTGTGGGGTTGATGACGAGGCCAAAACCAACACTGAGCAGTGTGTGCCCGAGGATCACCCCCAGCGGCCCAAAGCGTGGAGTCGAACGCTTCAACTCGGCGATCTCGGCAACAACCTGGGCGGGATCGGTGCCCTCGCGCAACGCGACTCGCACGATATGGTCGACCGCAGCTGCCTGGTCGAGGCGCAAGTCACCGTCTTCGGCCGGAAAGATCGCAGTTGCCGCGGGAGTCTTCTGGGAGTCTTCGACCATCACGAGGGTGGGCAATACAAACACGCGAAGGTCGGGGCGCCCATACTGCGCAGCCAGTCGGCGCAGCGTCTTCTGCACGTCACTCGTCGCCTGCGCTGACCCCAAGAGTGCGGGACCGATAGCGCCAATCATCGCGATGAGGCTGGCACCGTCAGGGCCAGCTGGTGGCGTGTCTTCTCGACCGAGTGCCCGCACCGCACCACGAAGTCGACCCAACATTCCGGCCATAGCGACCTCCATGCCTGTTCACACTGTCACGAGATTTCCAACAGCAGTCTACGCTGGCAGAGTGAAACACTTCACTCTTCTCCCCCGGTATGCACTCAAGCGAGGCGCACAATGCTAACGAACCTACGCTCGAGCGTTGCGCTGCATCCGCGCCCGGTGCTTTTCGCGGTGTTGCTCGTCGCGGTTGCGGCCGGGGTGCTTGGTCTTAGCCAGGCGCTCATTGGCCCCAACACCGCGACGTCAGGATACTTGACCCTGCTCTTCCTGCTGTCTATTATCAGGGCGAACGATATTCGGGCACGAATCTTCTCCGTCTGCTGGTCGATCGCGGTCGCGCTCCTCGGGTTTGCTGTCGGTAGCCTCGGGCTCTGGGTGACCATTGTTGCCCTGATCGTGGTCAGCCTCGTGCAGGGTTTCATCAGCGTCGGCGAGAGCATGTTGCTGACCCGATCCCCCGTCAATCTGCTCGCATTCGCTTCGCTGTCCCAGGCTGGCGCGGAGGTGTGGCATGTGGTGCTCGGGTCGTTCATCGGCGGCGCCGTCGTCCTCGTCTTTGCCGCGATTATGCACCGGCGCGACGTGCATGCACATGTATCGGTGCCCACCCGCGATCGGCTCACCTACGGCATCGCGGCCGCCTTAGGCGCAGTGGTGATTGTGCTCGTAGCCGAAGCGGTCGGCTTCCCCTACGTCGAGTGGACGCTCCTGTCATTCACCATTCTGTTGTCGGTCGGTGCCCATGAGCGCGCCTCGCGCACGGTGCTTCGCATCGGTGGCTCCGTTGCCGGGGCCCTGATCGCCGTACCGCTCGCATCGCTCCCAGCACCATTTCCGATGGTGTGTGCGATCGTCCTGCTGGTGTTCTGTGTTGCCTACATTAATGAGGGCAACTACGGCATGTTTGTCGTGTGTCTCACGCCAGCGGTGCTGCTGACGACCGCCTCGGAATACTCGCAGGTGATGCTCGGTGTGTTTCGCCTCGAGTCGGTGCTCTTTGCGACCGTCGTAGCCCTCGCATGTGGAGCTGCGGTGAGTCTCGTCACAACTCGTCTCGAGAAACGACGGGATCGCCGGTAGCGACTGACTCGGCGGTGTCTTCGACCGCAGCCGTCGCTTCAGCGTCGGATTTCGTCTCTTCTTTGGCGAGCCGGTAGACACCGACAAACGCGACCGCACCGGCTGCGATGAACGCAAAGGTCGACCACAGCGGAGCGCCCGCAGCTTCTTGCAGAATCGTGATGCCGAGCACCACTGCGACACCGGGATCAACAACGGTGAGTCCGGCAATGACCACATCTGGTGAATTGCAGGTGTGTGAGAACTGCACGAAGTAGATCGACAGCGCTGAGGCGATACCGATACCGATCAGGCACAAGAGGGTGAGCCACCCCTCACTGCCAAAGTGGAAATGCCCGTCTTTGAACATGGCCTCCACACGCAGGATCACGGTCTTGCCAAGGGTCGCCACGAAACCGGAGTACACACCGCCGAGCACCACATACAGAATGGGGGCGCGTTTCTTCTTCTTACCAACGACGATGAGCACGAGCGATGCAACCAGCACCGCCGCGAGTGTTGACAGCATCTCGATGAGTTGCTGGTCACCGATCGGCTTTTGCACGCTGACGATCGATGCCACGACGACGTAGGCCGAGACACCGATCAGGGTGATGATGATGGCCGTGATGACGCCACGCGAGGGCCGTCGTCCCGTGGCCTTCGCGGTGAACAGCGCGGTAAAGACGAGTGCCGCCACACCGATCGGCTGCACCAGAATAAGGGGGGCAAAGGTCAGGCTGCCCATCTGCAGCAGAATCGCTATGCCAAACATTGCGGTGCCGGCAAGCCAGATCGGGGTTTTCAGCAGCTGCAGCATCGATGCCGCGCCGCTCGCATTCGCCGTCGCGGCCTGCACTCCGCGCGCCTGCCACAGGTTGCCAGCGGCCAGCACGGCTGCTGAAAGCAGCGCAAGCACCACGCCGAGTATGGGCATTGAACCGACAACCATCGTTACTCCTGAGCTAAATACCCTTTTCGAAGGGGGTGTCGCCCCGCGCAAACGAGAATGCGGGCGCCCGCCTCCTGGCGAACGCCCGCATCATCTCGTCACCTTAGGCAGCTTTTACCTTACCGACCAGCGACTGCACTTCCTTGGCGATTGCCTTGAACTCGTCCTGCTTCTTCGCAACGATTTCGAGCGCATCCATACCGGCAGCGAGCAGGTCGTCGACGAGCTCACCCGGATCATGGAAGCTGTGGCTCACGTTGCCCGCGAGACCGCCCTCAAGCTGCAGCTTGCTGACGAGGTCGAGCTTGAGCACCTTGGTTCCCTCGTTGAAGCTGACGTCGGCAAAGTCAACCCACACCATGCCGGGACGCGTGGTGGACTCGAAGACGTAGCGGAGGTTCGTTGCGTCGAGCACGACCTGCCAAATCGTCTGCGAGGCGTCGGGCTTGCCGGGCTCTGGGGTGCGGAACGGCTGTGCCGCGTTGCGGATGATGCTGAACATCGCAGCAAGCGCATTGACCTGGGTCTTGGGCTGCACCTGGTGCGCAACGTAGAACGAGGCGCGCGCAAAGCGGTCGCTTGCAAGCGTCGAGCCAGGCAGCGGCTTGTCGCCACCGAGGCCGTCAACAGTCTTCACGAGTTCGAGCTGCTTATCGTAGGTCGGTGAGTTGGTCATGACCTGGTAGTCGCGGCTGTGGTAGACCTTCGGGTTGCCGTCGGTGTACTCAATGATCGCCGAGTCACCGGTCGCATCGTTGATGGCGAGGTGCAGGGTGGGCACGAGGTGGCCGGTCGGATCGAAGAGCTGCGCGATCTTCACGTTGTTGCTCTCGGTCCACTCGACTGCCTCGGCAACCGTCTCGAAGTTATCGAGGTAGTACTGCAGCCAGACTGCCTGGCTGAGCTGCACATCGTCAGCTGCGGGCTTGCCGTAGTCGGACTCTGCGAGCCACAGAATGTGACCGGCAAACCCCTTCTCGTTCATGCCGTCGCACGCGACCAGGTCGAAGGCGGTAGCAACGATGCTGCCGTACTTTGCCTTCCAGGTCAGGGTGCCGTTGACCCCGTCATTGCGTTCGATGCCGCGCGGGAACTTCCACAGGTTTGTGAGCAAATCCATGTGAAAATCCATGTTTCGCCCGATGATGACCGATCCGTTGGCGTCGGGCCAGACTACTCGTGTGCACATATGCGTTGCACATCCTTTCTGTTGTGTCTGCGTCGGCACCGGGTCGGTGCGGGCAGGGGTTGATGCGAATAAAGAAGGGGAATTTAGAGGTGGCAGAAATCGCGGTGCGGCGATTCCAGCCGAGCTGTGGCAGCGAGATCGCAGAGGCGAGGAAGAAGCAGATCGCACCAATGAGGGTGCCCCAGTTGGCGAGGTCCGCGTTCTTCGTGGCGCCGCTCGAAAGCACGAACGCGCCGACAGCTGACACACCGAAAGCGATGCAGCCGATCATGTTGATGTGAGCAGCCCACCAGTCGGACTGGTTGGCCCCCCGCAGGTTGCCGTTATCTCGATAGTAGGCAACGTAGACGAAGGTCGCGCTGATCAAGAAGGCGACCGACCCGCCAGCGGCAGGGTTCCACACGAGCTTCTGCTCATCGTGCACCGTGTGGGCCGTGAGTGCCGCACTCGTGCTCACGTTGAACATGATCGTGCCAAAGCTCTGGATCGCCGCTGCGAGCCACACCGCACGGAACATCATGCCCGGCGCGTAGTCGACGGGAACCACTGACTTGCCGCTCAGGATGAGTTGCATGAGCCCGGCCGCAGTGAAGAACCATGCGCCGATGAAGCACAGCAGGTTCGTCAGGTTCGCGTTGCTCGGATCAATCATCCCGACCAGGGTGCCGACTGCGAACAGCGCAGAACCGATCATGAATGACCAGCTCTGTTTGGTCAGCGTAGGCACAAGAAATGGGGTGCGGCCCCGGTGCGGCAGGGTTGCCTCAGTAGTCGTCATACGTGTCGTACCATTCAGTGTTCGTCTCGAAAGAGGCGCGTGTGTCGCGCACGCAGTGGTGGTGAGTGAGGTGGGCGGCCGAGCTCACAGCGACGGCCGCCCACCATCAGCACTTAGTGCGAGAAGCTCGTGCGCTCTTTCTCGCGAGGGATGCGTGCGTCGAGGTTCTCGAGGAAGTCAACTTCTTCCTTGATCGCGTCAAGCAGCTGCTCTGCGAGATCACGGCTCAGGCCGAGACGAACCACGATGCGCTGCACCACCAGGTCTGCCATATCGTCAGGCATCGGGTAGGCGGGCACCAGCCATCCGCGCATGCGCAAACGATCGGCGAGATCATAGAGATCCCAGTTGCGCTCGCCCTTCTTCAGCTTCCATGCGAACACAGGAATGGTGTCACCCTTGCTGACGAGGTCGAAGGGAGCGAGCTTTGCGATCTCTGACGACAGGTAGGTCGCCACATCGATCGAGCCCTGCTGGACCGCGCGGTAGCCGTCGCGGCCGAGACGCAGGAACTGGTAGTACTGCAGCAGCACCTGAGCGCCGGGGCG
>JAAZFP010000020.1 GCA_012511645.1 Microbacteriaceae bacterium | reverse complement strand
GTTTGTGGGTGATCGCTTTTCAGGGTTGCAGGGGCTCGCGTTTGCGTTGCCTTTTGCGGCGCTTGCGACGACGGCGTTCGGCCTTCCGCAGGTGCTGGCTGGCGAGGTGCTGTGGTGGGTGATCCCCGCAGTTGCCGGCATCGCCCTGCTGACGCCCGCGTTTGCGTTCGCGCTTGAAATGTTGGCGCTCAAGCGCATGACACACACCGCGTTCGGTACGTTGTTGGCCATCGAGCCGGCGGTTGGTGCACTGATGGGCCTGATCGTGCTCGCCCAACAGCCAACGCTCATGCAGTTGGCCGGCTTCGTGCTCGTGGTGATCGCCGGTGTCTTCGCGCAGCGCGGTGGCAAGCGGGTGCTCGACGGTTGAGTCAGTCCGCGCTGGTGGTTGGGGCGCTGCTGGTACTACTCGCGCTGCCGGTACTACTCGTGCTGGCGGTGCTACTTGAGCTCCCTGAATCTGCGGGCTTCCCAGAACTCGCCGTCTTGCTCTCGGCCCGTGAATCGGTGCGGTAAAAACCTGAACCGTTGAAGGTGACGCCGATCGAACCAAACACCTTGCGCAGGGTTCCACTGCACTCGGGGCATTCGGTCAGCGCATCGTCACTGAACTGCTGGTAAATATCAAAGGCATGGTCGCAGTCAGCGCAGCGATAAGCATAGGTAGGCACGATTGGAGATTCTATCCCGGAGTGGTGCCCTGAGGCTGAGGAGTTGACACGGTGCGTGCAACGGGCGCTGGGGTTCGGTCTCACAAGAATATATTCCAGGGTGGAGAAATATATGAAGTTCGCTATGGTGAGGGAAGTGCGAGCAACGATCCCTGCACAGAGATCTTGAGGCAACGCGCACAGACAATGACGACACGAAGGAGTGTATCGATGGTGAACGAGGCGAAGCAGTACCCACAAACGCCGCACGGCGGAGTGCTGGTCGACCAAGTCGTGACCGGTCCCGAACGGGAGTCTGAGATTGAGCGAGCGAGAGGGCTCGCGACCATTCGAGTTGACCTCGAAGCGATCATTACGGTCGAGATGATCACCACGGGAGTGCTGTCGCCAAACAATGGCTTTATGGGGGAGGCCGATTACCTGGCCGTGCTCGACAAGGGGCGTCTTGCAGACGGCACCGTGTGGCCGGTGCCACTCAGCTTCGCGCCGATTGGCAACGTGAACAGCGCCATCATCGAGGGCCTCAGCGTGGGCGACGAGGTGTGCCTCGCCGATGACCAGAACGAACCCGTCGCGATCCTCAAGATCGAAGACATCTTTGAGTACGACCGGCAACACCGCGCACAGAGCCTGTTCGGTACCACTGACCGTGATCACCCGGGTGTCGATTCCATCTACCGTCGAATGGGCGAGACTGCGCTTGGCGGCACACTCCGACTGTTGAATCGTGTCGACTGGGGTCCGTTCGAGCGACTCCGCAAAGAGCCGAAAGACACGTGGAAAATGTTCTACGAGGATCGCGGCTTCCAGTCCGTCGCCGGCTTCATCACCGGCGCAAACCCACTGCACCGAGGTCACGAGTACATTCATCGCAACGCACTCGAAGAGGTCGACGGCATCTTCTTGCAGCCACTGGTCGAGATGGCGAAACGTGAGTACGTTCGCCACGAGTACCGCATTCGCGGGTATCAAAACGTGATGGAAGAGTATTACCCAATGGATCGGTCGATCCTCTCTCCGCTGCGCGTGACCTACATTTTTGCGGGGCCGCGCGAAGCCATATTGCATGCCCTCATCATGAAGAACTATGGCTGTACGCACGCACTTATCGGTCGCGATCACGCGTGCATCGGTGACTTTTACGACAAGTACGCGGCACACTCAATCTTCGACGACTACACACAAGAAGAGTTGGGCATCGACATTCGACTGTTTCACGAGGTCTTCTATGACGTTCGGGCGCAAACCCACGCCACTGAGCGCACCACCGGCAAGATCGATTCGCGGTACCGCCTCAATATCTCGGGCTCCGGCATTCGTGAGCTGCTGCGGTACGGGTTCATTCCGCCCAAAGAGATCGTGCGCCCAGAGTCGGCGCTCGCCGCAATGCAGGGTATTCAGCCAAAGGGAATCAGCGAAGACGGCCAAGCGATCGGGTCGCCAGGCAAGGTCATCAAGAGCATGTTCCCCTACTACCTTGAGTACACGCGCCTGGGGAGCCCGCAGCGCGAGACACCGCTGAACCCGGATGATCTCACGCTGCGTGATCTCGAAGAGGTCATGCACGATGTGCGACAAAACGCCGGCCTCATTTATGAGGGGGTCTATGACGAGTACCGCGCGTTGCTTGACCAAAACCGCGATCTGATTGCGTGGCACCGGTTCGATGCTCGCGAAGCGCTGCGCGAGAAGCAAGAGGCACTGATTGGTGAGCTCGAAACGAAGCTGTCGAGCGCGAGCGAGGTGGCTTCTGACGAGTTCATGTACCAGGATCGAGCCGAAGCAGAGCGCGAGCTTGACGCTGCGCGGCAGCTGCTTGGCGATATCCCGGTGAACGTCTCCCGTGAGTCCGTAGGGCAGCGCGCCTGGAACGCACTGCCCTACGACCGCTACCGTGGGGCCGATGCTGACCCCGGGGCTTGAATCGAGTTAGGCAGCGACGAGGCTGGTCACCGGCAGGGATCCGAGTGAGCGGCTTGTGTTGTTGAGCGTGACCGTTGGCTCGCCGATTTCAAATGAATCGACGCGGCGGCAGAACGCCTCAATGACCGCATGCGCTTCGAGCTTCGCGAGTCCTTGACCGGCGCAGCCATGCACCCCGTACCCAAAGGTGAGATGGTCGACCGGGTTGCGCTCGACGAGAAACGCGTCGGGGTTGTCGTAGTGGCGCGGGTCACGGTTGCCGGCATAGAACAGCACGGCTACCTGTGAGCCTTCGGGTATCACGGTGTCGCCGACGGTGACGTCGCGGGTGGTGCCACGGCCCTGAGCGTGCATGGCGGCTTCCATGCGCAGTACCTCGTTGAACGCGGCCGGAATGAGCGTCGGGTCCTCCTTCACTTTCGCGAACTGATCAGGGTTTTCTCCGAACAGACGAATGGCGTTGGCAATGGCGCCGATGGTCGTGTCCATGCCGGCCGCGAGATACTGGTGAATGATGTGTCCGCACAGCTCCGGTGGAATGTCTCCTCGGGCACCCGCGTCGAAGATGGCGCGGCCGATGGAGCCCTCGGCGAGCTTGTCGCCCTCCATACCGTGGGTCCATTCGAAGAGCTCGCCGGCGAGCGGGAACGACTGCTGTGCGCGCTCGTTCATGGGGCCGAGCAGGTTGAAGGCGGCGGCGCCCCAGCCGAGAATCTTGTCGCGCACCTCCCCTTGCACTCCAATGAGGTCGAGCACGATCTGCAGCGGCAGCTCCTGAGCCAAGTCGGTCACTGCGTCGAAGGTGCCACGCGACACCGCGTCTGCGACGATGCGATCGGCCTTCTCGTCGATGGTGACTTTGAGATCGCGCAGCGCGCGGGGGGTGAGGTTCTCGCTGAGGGTAGCGCGAAGCTGCGTGTGCAGTGGAGGGTCGCTCGCAAGTGTCGTGCCGGTCAGCACCTCGTTCATTTGCGGGTTAAAGGCGACGCGGGTTGAGCTGAAGTCTTCCCAGGATCCGAGCGCCTCGCGAATTTCTGCGTAGCGAGTGAGTGCCCACACGTCGCTGTGTTTGAGGTAGACGACGGGGGCTTGTTCGCGCAGTTCGGTGAATGCTTCGTGGGGGTTGGCCAGAATCTCATCGGCCCAAATGTCGATCGTTGACGTCTGCATCGTCGCAGTCATAGGTGGCACCTTCGTGTCGGAGTGATGACGGTGGCACCTGCGCCATCCGCACGACACAGTCAAGCTCAGAGCGCCCTATCTCTCAAATGAATTGACTGCATGCGATTCATTCGTGATGTGAATGCGAGGGAGCTAGCGCGTCACGCGATAGTGCACTCCGGCTGCCCGGCGCTGTAACGGTTCGGCTGCTTCGATCATCAATTCGCGCAACCAGTTCTTGAACACGTCATCGGTGAGCCAGGGGTTCCACACGATGTCGATACCGAGCGGCGCGATGGGGTAGGGGAAGGGGAGCATGCGAAGCGGATCCCGGTGCAAGAACTCTGACGCCACCTGAAAGCGGTGCAGGCCCACCCCGCGAATGATTGCGAGGAAGTGGGGAATGAGCAGGTAGTCGGTGACCGTCTGCCGCACGGTATAGGTCACCCCTTCCCGATCGAGCGTTTCGTAGGGTCGGAGCTGGAGGCCCTCGGTCGCCACTCGGATGTGGGGCTCCTCCTCGAGTACCTGGGCGGGGGTGCGGTCGCGTGAAACGTCGCCTGAGGTGAGCACCACCCAGTGGTCATCGTAGAGTCGCTCGCGAGCGTAAGGAGAGCGCAAGCCCTCGCTGAGCAGCACCGCGTCGACCCCGTTTGCGGTGTAGACGGAAGGGTCGGAAAGATCGCCGGTCTGCAGCTGCAGGTGCATCTGTGGAGCGCGCTCATCGAGGAGCTTGCGCAGCAGGGGGCCATACACGAACGCCGTGCTAGTGGTGAGTGCGAGGGTAATGGTGCGGGAGTCGGTGTGCGGATTGAACGGGGGCGGGTTGAGTGCCCGCACCGACTCATTCAGCGCTCGTCGCACGGGCTCGATCAGTTTCTCGGCGCGCGGTGTCAATAGCATCGCGCCGCCCTGCCGCACGAGCAGCTCGTCACCAAGCAGCGTGCGCAATCGCTTGAGCGCGTGGCTCATCGCCGGTTGCGACAGATTCACGCGCGATGCTGCGTGGGTGACAGAGCGTTCTTCGAGCAGTGCCATGAGTGGCACGAGAAGATTCAAGTCAATTGATGCGAGGCTGCGAAACGTGCTGCCGTGTGAGTGCTGATCGAGCGTCACTGATTCCCCTTCGAAGCGCTTGCGCTATTCGCCCCATAGATGTTCAGCATACATTCGATTCATTTGACGAAGTGTGGTGGTGCTGGCGTACGGTGATCCTATTGAATGAGATATCGCCCGCAACGAGGAGGTTGCTTTGAAGATTGAACTTGATCGTCCACGCTGCGAAGCGCACGGACTGTGCGAAGACGTCGCGCCAAAGCTGATGTACCTTGACGAGAATGACGAGCTGGTGCTCGAGCAGACCGAGGTGGAGGGCGCCGACCTCGAAGCCGCAAAAGCAGCCGTTCGGGTCTGTCCCGTTGCTGCGCTGCGACTGGTCTAATCGGTGACCGTCTCGGGCTCGCCAATGCGCCACGTGGTTGTGGTCGGAAACGGCATCGCCGGGCTCACCGCCGCAGAAACCCTGCGCAGTGAAGGGTATGCGGGTGAAATGACGATCATCGGCGCCGAAACCTACCCGGCGTATAGCCGACCGGCGCTCTCGAAGGCCGCGCTGCTTGACCTCGACGAAGACCTGGCCTCTCACTTCCTCCCAGCGCCCGAACACGGCGCGGCAGAGCGACTCGGCGTGAGCGCGACTCGCCTTGATCTGCCGCGGCGTGAGGTAGAAATTACGGGTGGCGAATGGGTGCCGTTTGACGGGCTGGTGATTGCAAGCGGCACGCGGGCCAGTCGCCTCTCGTCGGCGCCGGCAGAATTGACGCTGCGCGGCATCGATGACGCGCTCGAACTGCGTCGCCGACTCGCCGATCGTCCCGACGTCGTCGTGATTGGCGGGGGAGCCCTCGCCATGGAGGTTGCGTCTGGCGCGGTGAAGGCCGGCTGCCGGGTCACGCTCGTCTCGCGACGCACCCCAATGCTCGGGCAAGCCGGTGAGGTGATCCCCCAAACGATGGCCGCTGCGGCTCTCGACGCCGGTATTCGCCTCGTGCGGTCGCAGGGGGTGGCGGTTGAAGCCGCGGATCCAGGGCGCGACGGCGGTGCCAGGGTGATCCTCGACAATGAGACCATCGAGGTGCCGCTCGTGGTGAGCGCGATCGGTGATGAGGCAAACGTCGGGTGGTTGGCAGGCTCGGGTCTGCTCACTGACGGTGAGCTGCAGGTCGACACCCGAGGGCGGGTGGTCGCAGATGGTCGGGTGGTCGCCGGCGTCGTGGCGGCTGGTGATGTTGCCGCATTTCCCACCGCGCACGGCGTGTGCCGGGTGCCCCTGTGGACGAGCGCCATCGAACAGGCCAAGGTCGCAGCCCAGGCCTTGATGCGAGGCGATGACGCACCTGAGTTGAGCTTCCAGTCTTACTTTTGGACCGAGCAGTTCGGCATTTCCTTGAAGGTTTGCGGCGAGCTTCCCGTCTCTGGCATGCCCGAGATCGTCAGCGGCAGTCTCGAGGAGCGCTCCGCGGTACTTCGCTGGCAACATGACGACGGCACGGCGACCTCGGCCGCACTGGGCTACCGCATTTCGGTGCCGAAGCTGCGCGCCCTGACGCGCCCCGTGGGGGTCGCGGCCTGAGACGACCTGGGTGATGGAGGTTCTGACGCGCCCTGAATTCAGTCTGAAGAGCCTGAGGATCCTGACGAGCTGGAAGAACTTGACGAGCCTGAAGCATGTGACGAACCTGTGGTGCTCGATCCCGAGTTGCTCGTGCTGGCGGCATTACTCGCGCTGCCGGAGCCATTCGAGCCACCCGGATCCGCGGGCTTCCCTGCACTCGCAGCCTTGCTCTCGGCCCGTGAATCGGTGCGGTAGAAGCCTGAACCGCTGAAGGTGACGCCGATCGAACCAAACACCTTGCGCAGGGTTCCGTCGCACTCGGGGCATTCGGTCAGCGCGTCGTCACTGAACTGCTGGTAGATGTCAAAGGCATGGCCGCAGTCAGCGCAGCGATAAGCATAGGTAGGCACGAGTGCAAATTCTATCCCGCAGCGGTGCTCGGATGTATGAGACCCGGTAGCCCACGAGCGCTCCCGCGGATCAGACAATGAATTGCTCAAGCCAGGTCTGGGCAGGCTGGCGCATCTACCGCGAAGGCGTAGCTCGGGCGATAAGGCTTTTTGCCTGGCGAGAATCTGACACCGATGTCGCGGGAGTTGGTTTGAGACATAGCATGAGCGCTATGAGACGTCACAAGGTGTGTGCATCACTCGCATTGACTGCTGTGCTGAGCTTCTCAGCGCTTGCTTTCGTTGGTGTGGCGCACGCTGAACAGCCCGCGTCGAACGAGGCGGTCATGACGCAGGCGAATCTTGCCGAAGCCGATGAAACGTGGGATTCTGAGGCCGCGATTTTGTCGCATCGCAATGTCTCGTTCGACGAGCTGTCTGACGACCCGGAGTTGCAGGGAGCCGCTCTGATTCCGAGATGCCCAGCGGGAACCGTGTTTGTTGAGTCATCGTTTCGAGGCTCGAGCGTGAACGTGATGTTGCGTAGCACCTGCGAGCCAGATAGAAGGTTGAAGGGGGAGGCCCCAGCTGCGTCGCTGCTCGAAGAAGAGGGCGATGACTCCGCAGAAGCGCAAACGCCTCTGAGCACCGCGACGACGGCGTTCGACGTCGATGCAGGGTGCGTCGTGACGCTCGGTGACAGCATTGAACCCGGTGATGACACTCTGCAGACCTGCGCCGATGACTCGAGTGAATACGCGGACGACGTCGTTCGCTACTCGATTTCGGCTGACGCAGACACCCCGATGGTGATTGGCACCTGCCTGCTCGCGCACCCAGAAGAAGTCAGTGGTGACGGTGCACAGTGTGGCTCGAGCGCCAGCGCCGAATCAGTCGCGGTGGGCGCTGACGCATCCTCGACGGATGCTGCACACGGTTCGCCAGCGACCGCTGCGGTAGCCACTGCCACAGTTGCACCAGCGGCAGTCGTCTCGGGGGTAGTCGCATCGTGGGCTGCCGCGCCGGTCGAAGCCAGCCCAGTCGCCATGTCTGAGCGCGTGGCGCCGATCGCAGTCTCGGGTACCGTCTACACCGTATTTCACGGAGTCCTCGTGGGTGAGACGCAAGTGGGCGCAGACGGGCTCGCTGAGATTGTGATTGCCGGTTTGCCTGAGGGTGTGCACGATGTCGTTCTCGTATTCGAGCCTGCACAGAGCGGGCTTGAAGTCACGTACATCGAGCTCACGGGCAATTCCGTGCCGACCGGCTTCGCAGGTGAGGCCACAAACAGCGTGCCGTTGCTCGTGGGGCTTGGCATCGCACTGATTGTGGCCGCGATCGCGGCGATCTGGCTGATGGTCGGTGGGCGCATCTACCGCACCCAGTCTTAGGGGAGCCGGAGCTTCGCCCCGATGATCCTCTCGCGGTATGGATCAGTCTGTTCTGGATCATCTTCGGGCATACGTTGCCGAGCGCGAGTGGGATCAGTTCCATTCCGCTGAGAACCTCGCCAAATCGATCTCCATCGAGGCTGCGGAACTGCTTGAGTGTTTTCAGTGGTCATCCGAGGCAGATCCTGACCGCGTGAAGGACGAGCTTGCGG
>JAAZFP010000242.1 GCA_012511645.1 Microbacteriaceae bacterium | reverse complement strand
TGCACCGTCGACTCGCTCGACGCATGCGCCTCGTTGGCGCACTGATGCGTCTCGACGTCACCATCGCAATGCGTGACACCGAGCACCCCACTCGCGGCGACCTCAAGAACGCGGCACGAAGCCTTGATGAGCGCATCATGTCCGCGGTCTCGGCAGCCGACCTGCAGACCACCCTCGACACGCTCGACGCGATTGCCGAGGCACTCGGTGGCACTGACGCACTCCCCCTCCGTGGCGACCGACCAGGTCGAGGCCGCGGCATGGGGCGAGACTCGGGCCGACGCCAAAAGAACGGTCGACCACATAGTCGCCGCGGCCACAGCAAACTTCACGATCACAGCGATGACTTTGGCCACCCACGGAGCGAAGGCATTGGCAAGCGCCGCGGTCGCGGCATGGGCCGGGCATTCGATCACGGCACGCACGACCGTTTTGCCCACCGAGGGCACCGTGCGTTCGATCGCGCTGACGATTTCGCACACACTCACCGCAACCCGGAATTCCACGAGCCCGCACCCCGAGGCCGTTCACATGGCTGCGGCTGTGCGCACCGCTAACGCACCACAGCCTCCAACTCCCCCACGCAGCCCCACCTCCAGGTGGGGCTGCTTCATTCGCCCCGTTACTCCGCGCACAGCCACTTCACACACAGCCACTTCGCGCTTGACGCACCTGGGTCGCACATGATAGAACTATACCGTCCGGTCGGTACAGTATTGAGGATCGGGCCGGGTGAGAGCACTCCAGCTTCCCCGCCAATCCTTTGGGAGAACCGTGAGCAACCTGAGCCCCGCGCGCCGCTGGGCAGCCCTCACCGTGCTCGTTGGTGCGATCCTGCTGCTCGCCATCGATGGCACGGTGCTCTACCTTGCCGTCCCCTCACTCACCGAAGATCTCTCGCCCACCGCAAATCAGATTCTCTGGATCGGCGACATTTACTCGCTCGCCATCGCGGGCCTGCTCGTTACCATGGGCAATATTGCCGACCGCGTCGGCCGCAAGAAGCTCCTTCTCATCGGCTCGGCCGCGTTTGGGCTCGCCTCAGCGCTCGCCGCGTTCGCACCCACTGCTGAGGTGCTGATCGCGGCCCGCCTGCTGCTCGGCATCGCCGGGGCGTCACTCATGCCTTCGACGCTCTCTCTCATTCGCAACATCTTCACCGATCCTGTCGAACGAACCAGGGCGATTGCGATTTGGTCGGCGTCAGCCGCCGCCGGTATCGCCCTCGGCCCACTCGTCGGTGGCGTGTTGCTCGAACACTTCTGGTGGGGCTCGGTCTTTTTGATCAACATCCCGGTGATGGTGGCGATGCTCATCTTTGGCGGATGGCTGCTTCCCGAGTCGAAGGATCCGCACCCGGGCCCGTTTGACCTCGTGTCGAGCGCACTGTCGATGCTCGCGATCATTCCGATTGTCTACGCCATCAAACAGGTCGCCGGGGGCACCTTTGGTGTTGACAGCGTCATAGCCCTCATCATCGGCATGGTCAGCGCGTGGCTTTTCGCCCGCCGCCAGCGGCGATCCACGTCGCCCATGATTGACCTTGCGCTCTTTCGCAACCCATCGTTCAGCGGCGCGGTGCTCGTCAACTTCATTTCCGTGTTTGCGCTCACGGGGGTGCTGTTTTTCTTCTCCCAGTATCTGCAACTCGCGCGCGAGCTCTCCCCGCTGCAAGCGGGGCTCGCTGAGCTGCCCATCGCACTGGCCGGCATGCTCGCCATCGCCGCGGTCGGAGTGCTGCTGCGCAGACTCGGCCTCGGTCGCGCGATCGCCGCGTCGATGATCGCCGCCGCAATCGGCCTCGCGTTGCTGTCACTCGTCGAGCACGGCCCGCTCTTCTGGGTCATCGTGGTGCTCATTCCGCTCGGCCTCGGCATCGGCATCGCTGAGACCCTCAGCGTCGACGCCGTGGTCTCGGCGGTTCGGCCCGAGAAAGCGGGCGCTGCAGCGTCGATCTCTGAAACAGCGTATGAGCTCGGTGTCGCACTCGGCATTGCCCTGCTCGGGTCGCTCATGACGGTGCTCTACCGCTGGCATCTCGTGCTGCCTGCGGGCACGGATCCCTCGCTCGAAGCTGCTGCAGAAGATTCGCTCGGGTCAGCCGTCCATGTGCTGCCACCGAACAGCGCCTCACTTGACGCAGCTCGCGACGCGTTCGTCACCGCGATGCAAACCACCACGCTCATCGCGAGCGCGCTGCTCGCACTCGCCGCATTCGTCGCTTGGCGCTTCATTCCGAGCGATCGTCGCGGCACCACGCCCGCAACCGAGCCACACGGCCGGTAAGGTAACCAGTCAGGCACGAAGGAGCACTCATGTCACGCACCGCAGGGCGCAGCGCCGGAGACACCAAACGGCACATTCTTGACGCCGCAGGGCGACTCTTTGGTCAGCGCGGCACGGGTGTCTCACTCGCTGACATCGCTGATGCTGCGGGTGTATCAAAGGGCGGCCTGCTCTATCACTTTCGCAGCAAGGAAGAGCTGCTCATAGGGCTCGCGCACGACCTCATGGCGCAGTTCCGCGCCGAGGTTGAGCACGTGGCCGAAGACGAGCCAGCAGGCACCCGGGGCCGCCTCGCGCGCGCCTACATTCGGGTGAGTTTCGCCGACGCAGCCGATGCGACTGGACTGCAGGACTACCTGGCTCTTGCCGTGAACCTCATGGTGGAGCCGGGCCTCATCGAGCTTTCGCGCGTTGACGCCGCGCAGTGGCGAGAAGAACTGTTTGCCGACGGGCTTGACGCGTCGACCATTCGCATGATCATTGCCGCAACCGACGGCAGCTATGCCTCACCGCTGTGGGGTGCGGTGCTGAGCGACGACGATCGCGCCGCGCTCGAAGCTGATTTGCTCGCTCTCACTCGACGGTAATCAACGACCACTCGCAGAACGCACACAGGCCCTGGCGCTCCCAGGACAGCCAGGCCTCAGCCGAGCAGTTCGCTGAGCTCCAGCCAACGCTCCTCGAGCGCCGCAACCTCGTCTTCGACCGCGGTGATCTTCGCCATCTCGACAGCGAGCAGCTGGTAGTCGGCCTGATCGAGCTCGGCGAGCCCCGCGCGCGACTTCGCGATGTCAGCCTGCAGGCGCTCCATCTTGCGCTCGACTGCCGCGAGCTCTTTCTCGGCGGCCCGCAGCTCTGCACCTGAGAGTGCCGACGGCGCCACCGAGGCTCCGCTGGCGGCGCCGCCCGAGCCACCCGAGGTGCCCCCACGCGGCTGGAGCGCGGTCGCAGACGACGACGCCGAGTCGCTCTTCGACCCGCGCTGCTCACCCTCCCGCAGCGTCAGGTACTCATCCACTCCGCCCGGCAGGTGCCGCAGTCGGCGATCCAGGATCGCGTACTGCTGATCGGTGACGCGCTCGAGGAAGTACCTGTCGTGCGACACGACGATGAGTGTGCCAGGCCAGGAGTCGAGCAGATCCTCGATCGCGGCGAGCATGTCCGTGTCGAGGTCGTTCGTGGGCTCGTCAAGGATCAGCACGTTCGGCTGGTCGAGCAGGATGAGCAGCAGTTGCAGGCGCCGCTTTTGGCCGCCCGAGAGATCTTTCACCGGAGTCGACAGTTGCGCACTCGTGAACCCCATGCGCTCCAGCATCTGGCCGGGGGTGAGCTCTTGCGCTTTCGATCCCGAGCCAACGGTGAAGCTTGACCGCAACCGCGAGATGACCACCCGCACCGGCTCGTGCAGGTGCTCTTCAAGCTCATCAAGGCGCTGCGTGAGGGTTGCCACCTTCACGGTCTTGCCGCGTTTCACACGGCCGCTCGTCGGCTCGACCGTGCCGGCGATGAGCCCAAGTAGCGTTGACTTGCCAGCACCATTGACGCCGAGAATGCCGGTGCGCTCACCGGGTGCAAGCAGCCACTCCACGTCTTCGAGCACGACACGGTCGCCGTAGTTCACCCCAACATCAAGCAGGTTCACGACCTCTTTGCCCAGCCGCGCCACGGCGAGCGACTGCAGGCCCACCCGGTCGCGAATCTCGGGCACATCGGCGATCAGCTCATTGGCTGCGTCGATGCGAAACTTTGGTTTCGAGGTGCGGGCGGGCGCTCCACGACGCAACCAGGCGAGCTCCTTGCGCGCGAGATTCTGGCGCTTCTGTTCAATCGCGGCAGCCTGACGGTCGCGCTCAACGCGTTGCAAAATGTAGGCCGCATAGCCACCCTCAAACGAGTCAACGACCCGATCGTGCACCTCCCAGGTGAGGTTCGCAACCTCATCAAGAAACCACCGGTCGTGGGTGACGACGAGCAACGCACCCGCGTTCGCAGGCCACCGTCGCTTCAAATGGTCAGCGAGCCACGAAATCGCCTCAACATCAAGGTGGTTCGTGGGCTCATCGAGGGCGAGAATCTCCCAGTCGCCTGCGAGCAACCGCGCGAGCGCGACGCGGCGACGCTGCCCACCACTGAGTGATTCGACCTCGGCCTGCCAATCGAGATCGCCAACAAGCCCCGCGATGACGTCGCGCACCCTGGGGTTGCCTGCCCACTCATGTTCGGGCATGTCACCGACGACCGCGTTCCCCACGGTCTCGCCCGGCTCGAAGCGATCCTCCTG
This sequence comes from Microbacteriaceae bacterium, assembly GCA_012511645.1. GTDB lineage: Bacteria > Actinomycetota > Actinomycetes > Actinomycetales > Microbacteriaceae > Leucobacter. The sequence goes on along the minus strand of JAAZFP010000242.1, from coordinate 875 downwards.
ATCGAGCACTCCGATGGTCACCCCGCTGCGGCGAGTCACACGACCGCCGTCGGGCTCGCGCCGCCCCGCAAGCATCATCAGCAGCGACGACTTGCCGTCGCCGTTGCGCCCCACAATGCCGATGCGATCTCCCTCAGAGACGCCAACGGTTACCGCATCAAAGACGACCTTCGTGGGAACCTCAAGGTGCAGGGCTTCGGCCCCGAGTAAGTGTGCCATAGGTCTTTCAGTCTAGGCGCCGACGGGCATGACGAAGCGCGCTTCCTGAGATGCTACGGAAGCGCACTTTCCAGTCGACCGCACTGGACAGCGGCTCAGCTGAGACCGTCCAGCCGAAACAGCAGACTAGGCCGAGCAGCAGGCGCCGCCGCAGCAGCCGCCCGCGTTATCGGCGTCCTCGGCGGTTTCGCCCAGCAGGTTGATGATCTCGGCGCTCTCGGCAGCCGCCGCACCTGCGATGCTTGCAGCAGGGTTGAACTGTGGTTCGGTCTTGATTTCGCTCATGGGGTGCTCCTTACGCCTCGTCACCATTGTCTCGCAATGTGCGCACCTGCTCAAACACATCGGCAAAGGTTTCAGCAGACTGTGCGCCTGATACCCCATATTTGTGTTCGAACAGGAAGAACGGCACTCCGGTCACTCCGAGCATGCGCGCGCGGGTGATGTCCTGCTCGACCGCTTCGCCAAGGTCTTCGCTCTCGAATGCGTCGCGCACCTCATCGGCGTCGAGCCCTACCTCTTCACCGAGCTCGGCGAGCACCTCAACATCTGACACCTTCAGGCCATCGGTGAAGTAGGCCCTAAACAGGCGATCCTGCATCTCTGCCTGCAGCCCCTGTGACTTAGCGAGGTGCAGCACCCGATGCATACGGCCG
>JAAZFP010000241.1 GCA_012511645.1 Microbacteriaceae bacterium | reverse complement strand
GACGAACCCGCAGCGCGAACGCACGAAGGCGTTCTTGTCGAAGGTGCTGTAGCGAACGGTGCTTGAGCGAACTGAGTGGGCCGCGACCCCGAGGATGAGGCCCGCTCAGTTGCTCTTACTCTGCGTCGAAGCCCTGCGCGCGCAGTGAGTCACGCATCGTGTGACGACCGTGCATGCCCTTGAGCGTGCCGAGCCGACCCTTCACCGTGCGTGACCAACTGCGGTCGGGGACCCCCTGCCCCTCGTAGTACTCCCGATAGTCAACTTCGTGCTGCGGAACCGCATCGCGCCACGCATCCGCGTCGTAGCGTTCGTGGTGCAGCACGCCGCCCAGCGGTAGCCGCGGTTTGAGGCAAGTGCCTTCGGTTGGGTCTGGCGTGCCGATCGACATGCCGACCAGCGGGAAAACGTGTTTCGGCAGGCCGAGCTCGGCAGAAATCGCTGCCGGGTTGTTGCGCACCCCGCCGACATAGACGCCACCAAGACCGAGTGACTCTGCGGCAAGCAGCGCCTTCTCGGCGGCAATACCGCTGTCTAGCGCGCCAATCAGCGTGTTCTCAATGAAGCGAGGGTTCTCGGGGTCGCCGCCCTGGCTCTCGATGATGTGCGCGTTGCGCGCAAAGTCTGCGACCCACACGAGAAACACCGGGGCGGTCGAGATATAGGCGAACCCGCCGAGCGCATCAGCGATGCGTTGCTTTCGATCGGCGTCGCGCACCGCGATGACGCTCCACACCTGCAGGCTTGAGGACGTCGAAGCGCGCTGTGCGGCACCGATGATTGCCTCAAGCTGGGCATCAGGGACGGGCGTCTCGAGAAACTTGCGCACCGAGCGGTGCTGCAGTTGCTGTTCGATGACGTAGCTCGTGGTCTGCATGGCTTAGGCGTTCACTCCGAGGTCGCGTTTGATTTTGGTGGTCGAGATGCCCTCGGTGCGATCGAGGTAGACGACGTCGCAGTAGTCGGTGAGCACTTCGAAGCGAGGATCGCCCTCCCAGTCGCCACCCATGACGACCATGTCGACCTCGTACTTCTGCACATCGTTGATCTTCTGATCCCACGAGTCCTCGGGGATCACCAGGTCGACGTAGCGCACCGACTCGAGCATCTTCTTGCGCGTCTCGAAGTCGTGGTAGGTCTTTTTGCCCTTGCCCTCGTTAAACGCCTCGGTGCTCAGTGCAACGATCAGGTAGTCGCCCTGCGCCCGAGCGCGCTGCAGCAGACGAATGTGGCCCCAGTGCAGCAGATCGTAGGTTCCATAGGTCAGGACGCGTTTCATATGAGTTCTCCTAAGTCGAGTGAGACAACCAGCAGCGTTAGCTAACCAACACAGCGATGCCGGCGACCGCCGAGGCGACCGCAATGATGAGCGCGATGCTGATCAGCACCGCGTGTACGGTGTAGAACTTCGTCTTCTTACCCGACTCATCGCGGGCGCGGGGATCAGCGGTCACCCGGCGCCAAAACTGCGGCCACACGATGACATTGAAGAAGGCGTTCACGAGCAGCAGGATCCCTGCGAAAAGAGTCATGCTGGTAGCCTACGGTGATTATCTGTGATGTTCGCTGCGCACCGGTGCGGCGTGGGTCTGTGATTTTGGTCACTTGTCGGGCATGCTTAGAGAAGTAACCCGCCGACGTATCGGGGCGGGCGATGACGAAGGAGACGTCATGACCGAACAAGAAACCATCATCATTGATCCGGAAGAGAACCCGATGATTGCGGGTGCGAAGCGCGCGATCAACGCGGTGCGCATCACCCTTGGCGTGGGCGGTCTCGTTGCGCTGGTTGTCGGCCTACTCATTCTGTTCAACCCGGTCGGATCAGGTGTGGTCGCCATGCAGATCGTGACCGTCATCTTTGCGATCTACTTTGTGATCGCTGGTCTTGTGTACATCGGATCGATGGTGTTTTCGCGCGATATGTCGGGATGGCGTCGTGTGGGCTACGCCCTGCTCGGCCTGCTGTACCTGATCGCCGGCATCGTGGCGTTTGGCAACATTAACGCCTTCGCCGCCGTGCTCGCGACGTTCCTTGCGATCTTCATCGGCGTCGTGTGGGTATTCGAGGGCGTGCTTGCCTTCACCGCGGTGAAGCAGAGCCCGGCGAAGGCCCTCACGGTGATCTATGGCATTGTGAGCATCATCGCGGGCATCGTGCTGATCTTCTCACCGATCTTCGGAGCGGTGACGCTCTGGATCATCCTCGGAATCTCACTCGTGGTGATGGGCCTCGTGCAGATTATTCGGGCGTTCCAAATGAAGCTGAAGTAATTTCGTCGTCGCCGAGCGCAAGCTCGATGAACTTGCGCAGCACCACGAATTGAGCTGAGCCAGCATCGAACTGAGCCGCCACGAAGGCGCTCGTGCGAATCAGTCGCAGCGCTTCGAGCGCCGGCATGAGCGCACCCTTTGCTTCGCCTCGCCGCCCTACGGGGTAGGCGAGGCGAAGCTCATTCATTGAGGTGAACAGGGGCAGCAGCAGTTGCCCCTGCGTCGATCGAATCGTGCGCACCCTGGTGGACTTCTTCTTCTGGGTGCCTGTCACATCAGCAAACAGATAGCCGTCACGCAGCGAGGTGAGAAAGGTTGCGAGGTGCTCATATGATGGGTCGGTTTGCAGCGCACCGAGTGCCTCGCGAACCGCGTCGTTTGCATAGTCGGCGGTGAGCCCTTCGGGCAGTGTCGCATCAGCCATGCGTCCAGCCTAACGCGGGGTTAGTCGTCGTCGATGCCCCGTGCGTGCAGGGCAGCGCCCGTGTGTTTCGCGTGCATGATCATGCGCAGCACAAACGGAATGAGTAGCGCGCGCGGGTTTCGATCGAGCCCGCGGGCCTTCGCTGCCTCACGTGTTTCTGCGGCGATTTGGTAGGCGACCGGCAGTGATCGAAACGCGAGCGAGAAGGTGAGTGAGACCCGCTCGGGTGACACCCCAAGGCGGCGAAATGGCGTCAGCAGCCACACCACGGTGTCGAGCATGTCGGTGACCGCGGTGCTCGCAGTCACCGCGCTCGCTGCGAGAATCAACCCAAAGATGCCAGCCAGGACGGCGACCGCCTGGGCCACTCCCTGCGACCACCACTGAAAGGCGAAGAGCAACAGGCCGACAAGCGCGAACGCTCGGCAGAGGCGCAGCAGCTCGTTCGCGCGCAGGCCGGCAACGAGGGCCGCCGTCAGGCCGAGCGCGAGGGCGGCGAGCCCCGTGATCCAGTCACGAAACGCGACGACCACGATGCCCAGAATGAACAGGCCGAGCAGTTTCGCACCCGGCCGAAGCCGGTGCAGCGCGCTTGATCCTGGGCGATAGGTGCCGGGTGCCTGTGTTGCTGCGCTCATGTCACGCTCGCGCGGTACCAGTCGATCGCGGCGTGCACTGAGATCTGCGCACTGTCGTCAGCGCTGCTATCAGCACTGATAACAGCACTGTCGTGCACCACCGCGCCGTCGGCGATGACGATGACCCGGTCGCAGCGGGCCGCAAGGTCAAGGTCGTGGGTCGCAATCACGAGCTGCTGCGGCAGGCTCATCAGGAGGTCGCCGATGCGATGGCTGTTGCGCAGGTCGAGCAGCGTCGTCGGTTCGTCCGCGATGAGCACCTCGGGCTCGGTGGCAAGCACGGTGGCGAGCGCGAGCAACTGTTTTTGTCCCCCAGAGAGCGTGTGCACGCTCTGGTCAGCAAGGTCGGCGAGCCCGAACCGTTCGAGGGCTGCGCGCGCGGCGGCGAGGCGATCCCCAGCTGATCGGTGCGATCGTCGCAGCGAGAGTGTCACGTCTTCGAGCGGGGTAGGCATGACGAGCTGCGCTGCCGGGTCAGTGAACATGAAGCCGACGTGCCGACGCACCGCGGCTCCGTCACGCACCGTGTCATAGGTACGTCCATCGGCAGTGGTGATGCGTACCGAGCCGCTGGTGGGCTCAATGAGACCGTTCAGCAGGCGAGCGAGGGTGGATTTGCCCGAGCCATTCGCGCCGATGAGCGCAACGCGCGGCTCACTCACGCGCAGCGAGATGGGGTGCAGCACCCGCACCTCGCCGCTGAGCGTGGTGGCGAGCACCTCCGCCGAGGAAAGTTCGATCACTGTGCCGATGGCGAGGACTGTGCTGGTTGCGAGGACTGTGCTCGTCTGCGTGGCAGGAGATCTGGGAACGCGCGGGCAACTGCTGCGGCGACGATCGCTGTCAGTGCGATTTTGACGAGGTCTAAGGGAACAAACGCAAGGTTTATCGAGAAGGCCTGCAAGAGGTCGAGGCCCGCGCGCCAGACGAGGCCCGCGATACCGAGCTGGTAGACGAACGCGAGATTGGCGACGAACGCGGCAAGGAAGATCAGCAGGGTATCGAGCCAGGTGTTCTTTCGTGGGAGGCGTTCGACGATGAAACCGGTCAGCCACGCGGCGAGCGGCAGGCCGATGAGATAGCCCACGGTGGGCCCAGCAAACGGGGCGAGGCCCGCGGTGCCGCCGGCGAACACGGGCAGGCCAATGATGCCGATGGCGAGGTAGAGCAGCACCGCGAAGAACCCGCGGCTCGCGCCAAGCACCGCGCCGGCGAGCAGCACCGCGAACGTCTGCAGGGTGATGGGTGCGGGGCCGATGGGAATCGCAAGAACCGAGCTCACCGCGATCAGGGCAGCGAACCCAGCGATGAGCGCGAGGTCGGTCGAGGTGCGGCGGCGCCTGTTAGCTTGCGTCACGCGACTCACCGACGCGTGATCGGCTGCGTCTGTTTCTGTGACTGCCGCTGCGTCTGTCTCAGCGCCGATGCGATGCTCTGCCATCGTGACCTCTCCTCCATTGTGTGCCCGGCGTGCCCGGGAGGACTCACCTGAACGGTGTTCTGGTGAACAGTGTTCAGGTTACGGTAGAGTGGCGGTATGCGCAACACCCGGGACGATGTCATTGTCGCAGCGCTCGGCGTGCTTGACACCCACGGGCTCGAGTTTTG
>JAAZFP010000240.1 GCA_012511645.1 Microbacteriaceae bacterium | reverse complement strand
TCGACGTGTCGCGCATGCTCATCAAATATGCCGATGACCTGCTACCGACCGAGGTGCCCGACAACGTGTACCAAGGCTTGAACGCAAACCCCATCGAAGAGCTGCACCTGTTTGGTCGCCGCGGCCCTCACTATGTGAAGTTCACCCCGCTTGAGCTGCGCGAACTCGGCGAGGTGAACGACGTCGAGATGGTCATCGATGAGCGTGACTTCGCCTTCGACGACCCCTATGTCGATGAGACGCTGCTCAAGAACAAGCAGGTGGTGGTGATCTCTCGCATCATGAACGCGTGGCGTGATGCCCAGCGCGAGCGCGAGGCTGCAGTCAGCGAGGGTGCTCAGGCGGCAGAGGGCGCCCGACCCACGCGTCGCCTGCACCTGCACTTCTGGTCGAAGCCCGTTGAGGTCGTGACCGAGGATGGTCGCGTCGCGGGACTCAAGATCGAGCGCACGAGGCCCGACGGTGAGGGTGGCATCATCGATACCGGTGAGTTCGAGATCGTGCCAGTGCAGTCGCTGTATCGCGCCGTCGGCTACTACGGGTCACCGGTTGACGAGATTCCGTTCGATTCGGTTGCCGGTGTCATTCCGAATGTGCAGGGCCGAGTGCTCTCCGCAGACAACGCGCCGCTGCCCGGCGTCTATGCGACCGGGTGGATCAAGCGCGGGCCAATCGGGCTCATCGGTCACACGAAGAGCGATGCGATGGAAACCATTGAGTGTCTCATCGAGGATCGCAATACCTGGTGGCAGCCAGAGGCCACCGAAACGGGTGCGATCCCCGCGCTGCTTGCCGAACGCGGTGTCGAGTACACCACGATCGAGGGTTGGCAGCGAATCGATGAGCACGAGCGTGCGCTTGGCGAGGCCCAGGGTCGCGAGCGAGTCAAGGTCGTGCCGCGTGACGAGATGACCCGCATCAGTCGCACCGACGAGGGCTGAGGCTCAGGCGCCGCGCGCAAGCCGTTCGACGAGCGCAGTCAGCGTCTCGGTCGCGCCTCCCTCGATGCGCAGCGTGAGCGACGGCTTCTCGTCGAGTGCCGTCGGGCCCCGGTTGATCACCGCGATCGGCAGCCCCCGCTGCTGCGCCCGGTGCACGAGTCGCACCGGAGTGTTCACCGCGAGCGATGACCCGGCGATCACGAGCGCGCGCGCCGCCTCGACGATTCGCTCGGCGTGCGCAAACACGTCGCGCGGCACATGCTCGCCGAAATACACGACGTTCGGGCGCAGCATGCCGCCGCAGGCTGGGCATACGGGCACTGTGACCTGATCGAACTCGCGTACCGCAGCGTCACCGTCGGGGGTGATCGCAGCGTCGGCGTGCGTCTCGGCGAACCCCGGGTTCGCGAGATCAAACCAGCCGAGCACCTCGGTGCGCGTGAAGCGGTGATCGTGGGGCACGCAGCGAATCACCGCGCCGTTGCCGTGCAACTCGGCAAGGTTCGCGGTGCCGGCCCTCGCGTGCAGGCCGTCAACATTCTGGGTAACGACGCCGCTGAGTGCGCCGAGCCGCTCGAGCTGGGCGATGGCGAGGTGACCGGCGTTCGGCTCGATGTGCTGCGTGCGCAGCGCCCCGACACGAGCGCCCGCCCAAAACCTGCGCCGGTAGTGCGCGTCATCCATGAACTGATCGATGCGCATGGCCGTGCGTGGGGGAGTGCCCGCGCCACGATAGTCCGGTATGCCGGAGTCGGTGCTGATACCGGCCCCCGTGAGCATCGCGACGGGCCCGCCGCGCACCATCTCGGCAAGGGCTGCGATCTCAGGTGAGGCTGACCCAGTCATACCGCCAGCCTACGGGGCTGCGCTGCGCGGAGGATGCGCGCCGGTAGACTCGAACCCATGACGAGCGCGCGCGACCAACTCATCGATCTCATCACTTCTGAGGCCGTGTTTCACGGTGACTTCACCCTCACGAGCGGCAAAAAGGCGATCTATTACATTGACCTGCGCCGCCTGAGCCTCGATCACCGCGCTGCTCCCCTTATCGGCCAGGTGATGCTCGACCTCATCGACGACATCGACGGCGTGGTCGCGGTTGGTGGGCTCACGATGGGCGCAGACCCGATCGCCTCGGCAATCATGCACCAGGGCGTCGCCCGAGGCAAGACCTATGACGCGTTTGTCGTGCGCAAGGAGCCCAAGGATCACGGCCGCGGCCGCCAGGTCGAAGGCCCCGACCTTGAGGGCAAACGTGTGATCGTTGTTGAAGACACGTCAACAACGGGCGGTTCGCCGCTCAAGGCCATCGAGGCACTCGAAAAGGTCGGAGCCGAGATCGCGGCTGTCGCTGTGGTGGTCGATCGTCAGGCGCCCGCAAAGGAGCGCATCGAGGCGGCCGGCTACGAGTACCGCTACGCCATCGGCCTCGCCGATCTCGGCCTCGACCCGCAGTAAGTCGCGTTCGTGAGTGACCTGCAGCCCCGTCCGGGGTTTTTGCCGCTGCTCGTCATCGGCATCGCCGCGGGCGTGCTCTCAGGCCTGTTTGGTATCGGAGGCGGCACGATCATTGTGCCCGCGCTCGCGCTGTGGCTCGGCATGAATCAGAAGCTTGCGGCTGGCACCTCGGTGGCGGCGATTCTGCCGACCGCGATTGTCGGCGCGACCAGCTACGCGGCGCAGGGCAACGTCGACTGGCTCGCCGCGATCTGCCTCGCGATCGGCATCGTGCTGGGCGCGCAGCTCGGCACCTACCTGCTGAACAAGCTGCCGGTGAGCGCGCTGCAGTGGATGTTCATGGGATTCCTGCTGGTTGTCATTGTGAGTCTGTGGTTTATCGTGCCGCAGCGCGACGACCAGATCTCGATGAGTGTCTGGACGGCGCTGCTGCTCGCTGCAACCGGCTTCGTGACCGGCGTGCTCTCGGGGGTGCTCGGCGTTGGTGGCGGGGTGATCGTCGTGCCGATCATGATGATGGTGTTCGGTTCGAACGATCTCGTCGCAAAGGGCAGCTCCCTCGTCATGATGATCCCCGGATCGATCTCGGGCACGATCGGCAACCTCGTGCGAAAGAACGTCGATCTGCGCGCCGCACTCATTGTTGGGTTGTCGGCGAGTGCCATCATTCCCTTCAGCTCGGTGCTCGCGGGTGTGCTCGATCCGTTTCTCGCGAACGTGCTGTTCTCGATCTACCTCGCGGTGATCCTGGTGCAAATGCTGGTCAAGCGGTTGCGTGGTGGTGCCGCGCGCAGGTAGCGCTGCTCGACGGGAGAGAACCTCCGGCGACCGTCGCCCGCGTGGGATGATGGGTGCATGCATGTGAACGCAGGGCTTCTGCCAGAACCCGATGACCTGATCGATGTGGAGTCGGTGGTGCGCGCCTTCACCGAGCTGCGCCCCGACCCCGCGAGCCCGGCGCAGCGCGTCGTCTTTGGCACCTCGGGGCACCGCGGCAGGTCGCTCGATGGGTCGTTCAACGAGGCTCACATTGTGGCGATGAGCATCGCGATTGCCGAGTATCGCGAGGGTCAGGGCATC
>JAAZFP010000019.1 GCA_012511645.1 Microbacteriaceae bacterium | reverse complement strand
TCTATGAGGCTCCGGGTATGGCCCTGCTGCACATCACCTACGAGCGTCTCGTGAACGCGATTCACAACGAAGACACCGTTGCGAGCTACCACAACGATGGTCGCAAGCTCGGCCGCCTGATGTACGAGGGCCGCTGGCTTGACCCGCAGTCACTGATGCTGCGCGAGGCGCTCCAGCGCTGGGTGGGCTCGGCGATCACCGGTGAGGTGACCCTGCGTCTTCGTCGTGGTGATGACTACACGATCTTGAACACTGAGGGCCCCAACCTGAGCTACCACCCCGAGAAGCTTTCGATGGAGCGCACCGTGGGAGCCGCGTTTGGTCCAGTCGACCGCATCGGCCAGCTCACCATGCGCAACCTCGACATCGCCGATTCACGTCAGCGCCTTGAGCAGTACGCAGCGATGGGGTTGGTCGGTGGCGCGACCGCTGAGCTCGTGGGTCAGCTTGAGCGTGGAGGCGCCGAAGAAATCGCCGACGCGGTCGGCGGGATCAGTGAAGACGCAGACGAGCTCGGTCTTTCCGCTGCATTTGACGCTGGTACGGACTAACACGCGAGCGCGCATCGTGCCGCGATACACAAGAAGAACCCGGGCTTGCCCGGGTTCTTCTTGTTGTGGTCGTACCGCTCTGCGGCCTGCCAGGGAGTTAGCTTGCGCGGCGAGCGCGAGCAGCGCGGCGCTTCAGCGCACGGCGCTCGTCTTCGCTCAGCCCACCCCAGACGCCCGAGTCCTGCCCAGTGTCCATGGCGTACTGCAGGCACATTTCGGTGACCTTGCAGCGTGCGCACACGGCTTTCGCTCGTTCAATCTGATCCACAGCCGGGCCAGTGTTGCCGACCGGAAAAAAGAGTTCGGGGTCGACGGTAAGACAGGCTGCCTGCTCGCGCCAATCCATGATTCCTCCTTGGTAAGCGCGCGAAAGACTCGTGTGGCTCAGTGCCTGAGAATTCGCGCGTCGATGTGTCGTACGGGACTCAGAGTGCCCACCACGACGTGCGCGAAACTCTACGAATATATGGTTCCATGAATGTGAACGTTACACAAGGGTGTATTTTCGGATTTTGAGAAAGGTTGCTGCAATGTCTCGTTTACCCGAGCTTCATCCGCGCGCAAAACGCGCCTGGTTCGCACTGATTGTGGTGCTGGGCATTGAGGCGTTCGGTGGTCTCGCGCTGCTGGTGCCGGTGGCGCTCGACATGCTCGCAGCCAGTGGCGAGCCACTTGGTCCGCGGCTGAGCATTGTGCTGTCGTTCGTGATTGCGTGGCTCTGGGGGTGTGTCACCCTGGTCGGTGCGTTGCGCGCAAAGGCAAGCTGGGTGCGCGGGTCAGCGCTCACCATCCATGTGCTGATGTTCGCAGCAGGCACCGGAGTATTGCAAATGCAACTGGCGGGAGAGCTCGTCGGATGGACACTCGTCGCACTTGCACTTGCGGGGTTCTTTGCGGCGCTCCTTGCGCGGCCGGTGGTCACCGACGCTCCGCTTGAAATTTCCGACTAACCAGGCTGCTCAGATGCCTCGAAGCACCGCTGCCGGTGTGGTGGGTGCGCGAAGGCTACACGTCGAGCAGCTTGCGCACCCGCGCGACGTGGCCTGTGGCCTTGACGTTGTAGAGCGCGTGCGCGATGGCGCCGTCTGCGTCGAGGACGAAGGTTGAGCGAATGACGCCCTGCACGATCTTGCCGTAGTTCTTCTTCTCGCCAAACGCACCGTAGGCGCTGAGCGTGGCTCGGTCGGGGTCACTCAGGAGCGGGTAGCTGAGGTGGTCGCGCTCTGCAAACGCGGCCAGCTTCTCTGGGGTGTCAGGCGAGATGCCGAGCACCTCGAAGCCAGCTGCCTTCAGGGGTTCAATCGAATCCCTGAAGTCGCACGCCTCGGTGGTGCAGCCCGGAGTCATCGCCGCCGGATACGCGAACAGGATCACTCCTGACCCTCGCAATGATGACAGGCTCACCGTCTCACCGTGTTGGTTGAGCAATGAAAAATCTGGGGCCTGCTGCCCGGCCTCGAGAATCACACGTTCAGTCATGCTCATCAGCCTAGCGAGCAGGACTGAGTCGGGCCTGCGCCCCACACGCCCGATGACGCGTGAACGTCGCTTGCCAGCGTGGAGAATCTATTCGAGGAGCCGGCGGAGCGACTCCACCCGGCTTGCGCCGAGCGCACCGAGTCTGCCGTCGGCGATTGCCGTATCAAGCTCGCAATCGGGTGAGCCGTCGAGGTGGGTGCAGCCCCTCCGGCACCCGACAAGGATCGGGGCAAGGTCAGTGAATCCGCGCAGCACACTCTCGCCGGTGACGTGCCCCAGGCCGAACGAGCGGACTCCGGGGGTGTCGATGACCCATCCAAACGACCCATTCTTCTGACCTGGAGTCTCTGCTCGGTAGGCCACCGATGAGGACGAGGTGTGCCTCCCGCGTCCGGTGACGACATTCACGTCCCCGGTGGCGCGCATCGCGTTTGGTACCAGCACATTAATGAGGGTTGACTTGCCCACCCCTGAGTGGCCCACGAACACCGTTGTGTTGCCGGCAAGCGCCTCGCGAATCTCAGCGAGTGGCTCTGCGCCGGGTG
>JAAZFP010000239.1 GCA_012511645.1 Microbacteriaceae bacterium | reverse complement strand
GCCGGCAGGCGCGTCATTCGCTCGCTCACCTACCTGCGATTGCACGAGGATGACAACCCTTGGGCGCACCCGGTGGAGGGTCTGCTGATCACCCTCGACCTCACCGACCGCACCGTCATCAGCTGCGTCGATGAAGGGGACGTGCCCGTGCCAATGGCACACGGCAACTACACCCTCGACGTGCAGGGACCCGTTCGCGAGTCCCTCAAACCGATTGACATCACGCAGCCCGAGGGTCCGTCATTCTCGGTCGATGGCAGCCTGGTGCAGTGGGAAAACTGGAAGTTTCGGGTGGGCTTCAGCCAGCAAGAAGGGCTCGTGCTCAACCAGATCACGTTCCGCGACGGTGACGAAGATCGCTCGGTCGCGACCCGTGCGAGCGTGCCCGAGATGGTGGTGCCCTACGGCGACACCACCGAGGCGCGCCATTGGATCAGCTACTTCGATGCAGGCGAGTACCTGCTTGGGAAGAACGCGAACTCCCTGATGCTGGGTTGCGACTGCCTCGGCGTCATTCACTACTTCGATGGATTTGTGCCGGATGACAACGGTCACGCGACGAAGATTCCACAGGCCATCTGCATGCACGAAGAGGACTACGGCATCCTCTGGAAACACACCGACCTCGAGGGCAACCCCGACACGAGGCGCAGCCGCCGCCTGGTCGTGAGCTATTTCTCAACGATCGGCAACTACGACTACGGCTTTTTCTGGTACTTCTACCTTGACGGGTCAATCCAGGTCGAGGCCAAGGCAACCGGCATCGTCTTTGTCGGAGCAAACGAACCGGGCACCGTCGACCCCCACGCCACCGAAATCGCCCCCGCGGTGTTCGCCCCGATTCACCAGCACCTGTTCTGTGCACGCATCGACGTTGCGATTGATGGCGAAGACAACACGCTGCACGAAATCGAGGCAGTCGGCATTCCGATGGGGCCCGACAACCCATACGGCAACGCCTTCACATGGAGCAACACGCAGTTGAAGACCGAGCAAGATGCGCAGCGCGTCGCCAACGGCCTCGCCTCACGCGTGTGGGAGGTGCGCAGCGCAAGCCGCAAGAACTACGTCGGTAAGCCCACTGCCTACTGGCTGATCCCCGAGGGCAAGGCCCTCCTCGCAGCCCAACCCGAGTCGACGGTGCACGGGCGCGCGACCTTTGCAACGAAGCATCTGTGGGGCACGCAGTATCACCCCGATGAGCTCTTCCCTGCGAGTGACTACCCGAATGGCAGAGCACCGGGTGGCGGCCTGCCCGAGTGGACCGCAGCAAACCGCAGCCTCGACGGCGAAGATCTCGTGCTCTGGCACACCTTCGGCCCCACCCACATTCCGCGCACAGAAGACTGGCCGATCATGCCGGTCGACTACTCGGGGTTCTGGTTCAAGCCACACGGCTTCCTCGACCAAAACCCAGCCATGAACCTGCCCGAAGACGCGCGATCGAAGAGCTCGTGCGCGATGGACGGAAGCGCTGGCCCCTGCTGCACCACCGGTGGCTGCGGCTGCTGCAACGGCGACACCTGTCGTTGCGGCAACGCCCAGTGTGGTTGCGGAAAATAGTCGCACCACACCGCATCACATCGACCCACAAACCTCACACCCACACACCCACTGATCTTCGGACAAATATCAAAGGAGATACCCCCACATGTACACCTATGAAACGCTGCTTGAGGCGATTACGCCCACCAGCGGCGAAACCCGAGAGGTCTTCAACCCCGCAACCGGCGAGCTGCTCGGCCGTGTGCCCGTGCAGACGACCGCCAATGTTGATGCAGCCATCGAGAAGGCTGTCTCTACGCAGGCATCGTGGGCGGCACTCCCCGACGAAGAGCGTCAGGCCTACCTGAACAAGGCAGCCGACGCCATCGAGACCAACGCTGAGGCGCTCTCCGAGTTGCTCTCGCGAGAGCAGGGCAAGCCACTCAACGGCCCGGGCGCACGCTTCGAGGGCGGCGCGTGTGTCGCGTGGACTCGTGTTCCGGCGTCCACCCCGCTTCCCGTTGAGGTCATCGTCGATGACGGCGAGAACTACGCCGAGCTACACTATCGCCCGCTCGGCGTCGTCGGTGTCATCACCCCGTGGAACTGGCCCATGCTGATCGCCATCTGGCAGATGATCCCGGCGCTGCGCATGGGCAACACCGTCGTGACGAAGCCTTCCGAGCACACGACCCTGTCGGGCCTGGCGCTGAACCATATCATCAGCTCGGTGCTGCCGGAGGGCGTGCTCAACACCGTCGTCGGCGCTGGCGATATTGGAACACGCATCGTAGAAAGTGACCAGATCGACAAGGTGATGTTCACCGGGTCAACCCGCACCGGCAAGAAGATCATCGAGGCGAGCTCGGGCAACATTAAGCGACTCACCCTCGAGCTTGGCGGCAATGACGCTGGTATCGTGCTCGATGACGTTGACCCGCAAGCCATCGCTGAGGGCCTGTTCTGGGGCGCCTTCATCAACACGGGCCAGACCTGCGCGGCGTTGAAGCGCCTCTATGTACCTGACGCCATCTACGATGATGTGGTGAACGCCGTCGCCGAGCTCGCAAAAACCATGCCCATGGGTATCGGCATAGACGAGAAGAATGTGCTTGGCCCCTTGCAGAATGAGATGCAGTACCGGGTCGTCGATCGTCTCGTGGAGTCAGCGAAGGCATCTGGTGCCCGCATCGTTCTCGGAGGCAATCCCGACCACGACGCCCCAGGATACTTCTATCCGACGACGATCGTTGCCGACATTGATCCGAAGAATGATCTCGTGATCGAGGAGCAGTTTGGCCCGGTGATGCCGATCATTCGCTACACCGATCTCGAAGACGCCATTCGCATGGCAAACGAGCTCGAGGTAGGTCTGGGCGGCTCGGTATGGTCGTCAGACCGTGAGCGTGCGAAGGCCGTAGCGGCTCGGATCGAGGCTGGCACCGTCTGGATTAACCAGCACGGCACCGTGAACCCCTTCGTGCCCTTCGGCGGTGCGAAGCAGTCTGGCTACGGCCTTGAGTTTGGCGTGCACGGCCTGAAGGCTGTCGCACAGCCGCAGGTCATCAGCGGCTAACACTGCGGGCAACGCCAGAGGGGGTGTCACCTTTCACGGTGGCCCCCGCCTCTGGTGTGTTCGTTCAGCTACCAGCGCGGCTTGCGCTTGCCATCTGCGCGGCCAGAGCCTGAATCTCGACCGCCATCACCGCGATTGTCACGGGTATTCCAGTCACGTCCGCGGTCCCCACGATCATTGCGGTCACCCCGGCTGTTCCAGTCCCGACCTCCGCGATCCGAACGATCGTTGTTGCGATCACCGCGGTCATTCCAGTCGCGCCCACCACGGTCTGAGCGATCGTTGTGGTCACTTCGGCCGCCGCGATCCCCGTACGAGTCACGCCCGCGTGAACCACGATCATCACGATCGCGGTAGCCGCGATCCGAGCGTCCGCCACGGTCTCCTCGATCACTTCCGCGACCACCGCGGTCGTCGCGTTCCCAGCCCTTGCCACGCGGTGACGGGCCGCGGTCGACCTTCAGCCCAATCTCACGGCCACCGATGCGCGTGCGCTGGAGGGACTCAAGCGACTCTCGTGACAGGTTCTTCGGAAGCTCAATCAGCGAGAAGTCCTCACGAATCTGGATGCGACCGAAGTCGTCGCGCGAGAGACCACCCTCGTTGGCGAGTGCACCAAGAATCTGACCCGGGTTAATGCGGTTTCGGTGCCCCACCTCGATGCGGTACATGACCAAATCATCACGGCGTTCACGAGGGCCGCGGTCTTCGCGGTCACCGCGGTCTCGTCCGCCTCGGTCGCGATCACGGCCGCCGTTGCCACCGTCATCGTCCAAAAAGCGCGCGGCCTGCGCGCGATCCCGCGCAAATTTCTTATCGTCGGCCTCATCGAGCAACAGCGGGGTATCGCCCTGTGCCACCACTGCGAGTGCCGCGGCAACGTCTGTTTCAGCAACATCGTGGTGGCGCACATAGTGCGAAATAATGTCGCGGAAATCATCGATGCGCTCGCCGTCGGAAAGGGCAGCGGTAATCGCATCATCGAAGCGCGAGAGACGAGTCGCGTTCACCTCAGCCACACCTGGCAGCGGCATCTGCGTGAGCGGCTGCTTCGTTGCCTTCTCGATGGCCTTCAGCAGGCGCCGCTCACGGGGGGTCACGAAACTGATCGCGTCGCCGGTGCGACCGGCGCGGCCGGTGCGACCAATGCGGTGCACATAGCTCTCGGTATCGATGGGTAGATCGTAGTTAATGACGTGGCTGATGCGCTCAACATCGAGACCACGGGCAGCGACGTCGGTCGCGACCAGAATGTCGAGCTTGCCGTCTTTTAGTGCCTGCACTGTGCGCTCGCGCACGTTCTGCGCAATGTCACCGTTAATTGCCGATGCCGAGTAGCCGCGGGCCCGCAGCTTTTCGGCTACGGTCACGCTGTCGCCACGCGTGCGGGTGAAGACAATGACACCGTCGAAGTCTTCAACCTCAAGCACGCGTGTGAGCGCGTCGAGCTTCTGCATGTACGAGACAACGATGTAACGCTGAGTGATGTTTGCGCTCGTCTGAGTCTTCCCAGCGATCTTCACTTCCTGAGGATCTTTCAGGTACTGCTGGGAGATGCGTCGAATCTGCGCGGGCATGGTCGCCGAGAACAGGGCGACCTGCTTGTCTTCTGGGGTGTCGGCGAGGATGGTCTCCACGTCTTCGGCAAAACCCATCTTCAGCATCTCGTCGGCCTCGTCAAGCACGAGGTACTTGATCTGCGTGAGGTCGAGTGAGCCACGGTTCAGATGATCCATGATGCGACCCGGGGTGCCGACCACAATATCGACGCCGCGACGAAGCGCGCTGAGCTGTTGACCGTATGCCTGACCGCCATAGACCGGCAGCAGGTTGACCGCGGGAAGGTTCACCGCGTAGCTCTCAAACGCTTCACACACCTGCAGCGCGAGTTCGCGCGTTGGGGCGAGCACAAGCGCCTGTGGCACGCCCTGTCCAGGCTCGATGCGGCTCAGAATGGGCAGCGCAAACGCTGCGGTCTTGCCGGTGCCGGTCTGTGCGAGACCGACGACATCGCGCCCCTCGAGCAGCACGGGAATCGTGGCCTCTTGAATCGCTGATGGTGTCTCGTAGCCAACGCTCTTGATAGCTTTGAGTACGCGAGGATCGAGGCCGAGCACATCAAACCCAGCACGAGTAGGAGCCGCGTCACTAGCGTCGCGAGCGGGGACCGCTTCGCTCACGTCGTGAGTCTGGGCCGCATCGGCGGTTACTGGCTCTGCGGTCTGAGCCTCGGTGGCCTGCGGCTCATCATCGGCGGAGCGCTCGGTATGCTCAGTGGACTCGGCCTGATCAGCCTGGCCTGCCTGGTGTTCTGGCTCGGTGATCTCGTCACGATCGGTGTCGTCTGCCGCATCGGTAGCGGAGTCGGAGAAAAGGTCGTCGAGGGACAGGGGTGCGGCCCCGTCGACTGTGGGTTCTGCCGCGAGGTTGTCGCCTGAATCGGCATCTGAAGTCTGCATCATACGATTCTACCTGGCGCGAGGCTGACTCGGGTCGCGTTCGGCCTCTGTTTGCCGGGAATTGACCCGATCTCGAACCCATTGTGGCCTCACGGCAAGGGATCGTATACGATTTACCCATCAGGTTCACCCCACATTGGAGGCCATGTGCTCGATCAGACGACCAGAGAGGCGATCGCCGAGGAACTCGTGCAGGCCGACCGAGACCGAGCTGTGCTCCCCCGGTTGACCGCACGCTACCCAGAGATGGTGATCGAAGACTCCTACGCCATTCAGAAGATCTGGAGCGACCGCCGCATCGAACACGGCGCTCGCCTCGTAGGCCACAAGATTGGCCTCACCTCAAAGGTGATGCAACTCGCCACCGGCATTAGCGAGCCAGACTACGGCGTGATCCACGACGACATGGTGTTCGAGTCTGGCTCGGTCATCGAATTTGATCGCTTCTCGAATGTGCGCATCGAGGTAGAGCTCGCCTTCGTGCTCTCAAAGCCGCTTACGGGGCCCAACGTCACGATCTTCGACGTACTCGATGCGACGGCCTATGTGGTTCCCGCACTCGAGATTCTCAATTCACACCTCGAACTCGAAGGGCGCACCATCGTTGACACCATCAGCGACAACGCGGCAATGGGCGCAATGGTTGTTGGTGGGCGCCCGGTGAAGGTTGATGAGACCGATTTACGCTGGGTTTCAGCGTTGCTCTACCGCAACGAGGGCATCGAAGATTCGGGTGTCGCCGGCGCCATTCTGGGGCACCCCGCGATGGGCGTTGCCTGGCTCGCCAATAAGCTCGCTCAGCATGGCCAGACACTTGAAGCGGGCGAGATCATTCTCGCTGGATCATTCACGAAGCCCATGTGGGTCGAGCGTGGCGACACGGTACACGCGGAGTACAGCGGATTGGGGTCAGTGACATGTCGGTTCATCTAACACTTCCCACGACGCTTGCGGATCGCCTTGCGACCGCAGACCGCGCACTCATCGGACTGTGGGCGTGCGCAGGCAGCCCCGTGACCGCTGAAATCGTTGCGAGCAGCGGCTGCGATTGGGTGCTGCTCGATGCCGAACACTCGCCGAACGGGCTCGAGTCGGTGCTCGCACAGCTCTACGCCATGTCGGCGTATCCGGTCGCTCCGCTCGTGCGCCCACCCTTCGGCGACACCGTGCTCATCAAGCAGTACCTTGACCTGGGCGCCCAGAATCTGCTGATCCCCATGGTCGACTCGGCAGAGCAGGCAGCCGAAATTGTGCGCGCCGTGAATTACCCCACCACCGGTGTGCGCGGCGTCGGTTCGGCGCTCGCTCGCTCCGCGCGTTGGAACCGGGTCGAGGGCTACCTCGGCCGGGCCCGCGAGACCATCAGCCTCACCCTGCAGATCGAGTCTGCTGCAGCCGTTGCCGACGTCGAGCGCATCGCCGCAACCGAGGGTGTGGACGCACTCTTTGTGGGGCCCTCAGACCTCGCTGCATCCATGGGATTCTTGGGCCAGCAAAGCCACCCTGAGGTGGTCGCCGCCGTGCTCCGTTCGATTGAGGCCGGCAAGGCCGCGGGCAAGCCGGTCGGCGTCAATGCGTTTGTCGCAGCTGATGCAGATCGCTACATCGAGGCCGGGGCGGCGTTTGTCGCCGTCGGCGCCGACGTTTCCATGTTGGCGCGACAGAGCGAAGCACTCGTTGACCGTTTCATCGGCGACCGCGGTGCGACGCAGTCAGACGCCGCACCGCGCGCCAGCTACTAGGCGTGCGGGGTCACGACCGCGCGACCATTGACCTTGCCGTCCAAGAGATCCTGGTACGCGTCGAGCGCCCGATCCATCGGGTAGGTGGTGACCGTCGGGCGAATCTTGCCCGCCTGATACAGCGCGACGACCTCATAGAGCTATTCGATAGTGCCCCAATAGGTGTTGGTGAGCTCAGCCTCGTAGGGGTTTGAGTAGAAGTCCCAGCTCGTCGGCTGCCCGGCGACGCCAACGATCGTGATGCGCCCCTGGCGACGGACCACCTGCTGCGCAACCTGGATCGTCGGCGTGATGCCCACGAAGTCGAAGACCGCGTCAACCCCTTGCCCGCCCGTGAGCTCACGAATCCGCTCCACCTGACCTTCGCCACCCTCGATCGGCACGGCGCCGAACTTCTCGGCCTCGACCATCGCCTCTGGCTTCATGTCGGTGGCGAACACGGTCGCACCCGTAATCGCCGTCAGAATCTGCACGGCGAGCTGTCCAAGCCCACCGAGCCCGATCACGAGCGCAGTCTTGCCACCCCCCTGAAGCTTGGGCAGCGAAAGCTTGATCGCGTGGTAGGGAGTGAGGCCAGCATCGGCGAGCGGTGCGGCGGCGACCGGATCAGCATCGCCGAGCGGCACCAGGTTGCGGGCTGGCACCGTCATGTATTCAGCCATGCCACCGTCACGGCCGAGCCCGTTGGCGAGGTACGGTTGCGTCGCCGCGTTGTAGCAGTATGTGTCTTGTCCACGCGAGCACGCAGGGCACTGACCGCAGCCGATGGGCCCGTAGGCAAGGCACGCATCGCCGACTGCGAGGCCGGTGACCCCTCCGCCGAGTTCTTCGACCCATCCCGCGTCTTCGTGACCTAGGGTGTAGCTGGGGGCGAGCTGCGCTCCCATACTTTCATCGAACTGTTCGAAGATCGCAATGTCGGAGTGGCACGCACCGGCCCCGGCAATCTTGAGCAACACCTCACCGGGGCCGGGAGTGGGCCGCGCGACCTCTTCGAGGGACGGGAAGGTCTTCCAATTCGTGAACCGAACGGCTTTCATGGCGTTACTCCTCACATCTGTGTCGGATCGGCCGCAAAGAAGACACCGATTCCGACGTTTCTTTGCCAACAAGTGCTGGCCTCATTCACTCTACCGAGGTAGCGTCATGACCAGAGAGATTCTCAGCGAGAGACCAGGATCTGGCCCGGTGGAGCGGTACCGTGCCAGCACCCCGGACGCTCCCGAGAAACCGCATGTTCGCGAGGTCACCGTCGACCGGCGCTGGCGTTCTTCACAAAACCTCACGGATCATATACGATAAGAGATATCACCAATTGAGGCGTTCACCACACCGTGAACACCGCCGAAGTAGAGCGAGGTTGCTGTGACATTTGGAATCGAAACCCCGGGCAAGATCATTGCGGTTCACTTGAACTATGCTTCCCGCATCGCGCAACGCGGTCGCACTCCCGAGTTCGCTTCGTACTTCCTCAAGCCAGCAAGCTCACTCGCTGCAACTGGCAGCACCGTTGAGCGCCCCGCAGGCACCGAACTGCTCGCCTTCGAGGGCGAGATCGCACTCGTGATTGGCGAACCCGCCCGCTGGGTCTCCCCCGAAGACGGGTGGAACCACGTCGCGGCCGTCACCGCGGTCAACGACTTCGGCCTCTATGATCTGCGCGCCGCCGACAAGGGATCAAACGTGCGGAACAAGGGTGGCGATGGCTACACCCCCATCGGCCCAAAAGCGATTAGCACCGCCGGTATCGACCAGGACCAGTGGCGCGTGCGCACCTGGGTCAACGGCGAACTCGCGCAGGACGACACAAGCGACACCCTCAAGTTTTCATTCGGGCAGCTCGTCGCTGATCTCTCGCAGCACATGACCCTGCAGACGGGCGACGTCATCCTCACCGGCACCCCCGCGGGCAGCTCGGTGGTGCTGCCCGGTGATGTGGTCGAGGTCGAGGTCGATGCCCCGCAGGCACCCGGCGCACCGACGACCGGGCGCCTCGTCACCACTGTCACACAAGGCAGCCGCGCGTTCGGCGACTTCGGCAATCAGCCCGAGGTCAACGATATGCAGCGCATCGAGGCCTGGGGCAGCGAAGCTCAGCACGCTGAGGCCGTCGCCGCTGGCCGCGCGAACCCACTTGACAGCGCTGACGCCGCAGGCTCCACTAGCGAGACCGCATCCCCGCTCACCGACGAGATCCGCGAGCTGCTCGACGGCGTCGCGGTTGCCACGGTCTCAGCCGCGCTCCGCAAGCGCGGCTACGTCGACATCTTCATCGACGGCGTCTACCCGAACCACGAGGGCGACCGCATCCTCGGCACCGCCAAGACGCTGCGCTTCGTTCCGTTCCGCCCCGACCTGTTCAAGGAATACGCGGGCGGGTTTAACGCTCAAAAGCGCGCCTTCGACACGGTTGAGCCCGGCGAGGTGCTCGTGGTGGAGGCTCGCGGTCTCAACAGCACCGGCACGGTCGGCGACGTGCTCGCACTGCGCGCCCAGGTGCGCGGTGCTGCCGGCATCGTCACTGACGGTGGCGTGCGTGACTTCGCAGCCGTACAAGACTTCAACATCCCGGTCTTCTCACAGGGTGCACACCCGAGTGTGCTCGGCCGTCGCCATGTGCCGTGGGAAACCGATGTCACGATTGCCTGCGGCGGCGCAGCAGTGCAGCCCGGTGACATCATCATGGGCGACCGCGACGGTGTGCTGGTGATTCCCCCATTCCTGCTCGAAGAGGTGGCACGAGACGCTGCAAAACAAGAGCTGGAAGACGCCTGGGTTGCCGATCAGGTCGCGAACGGTGCCGCAGTCGACGGCCTGTTCCCCATGAATGCCGAGTGGCGCGCACGCTACGAGGCTGAGCAGGCGGCCAGGGGCTAACTATGGCCGCACTGTCAAAGAGCGAGCAGGCGTATCGCCTGATCCGCGAGCGAATTGACCGGGGCACCTATGTGCCCGGGTATCGCCTCGTGCTCGCTCCGATCGCAAACGAACTGGGCATGTCGGTGGTGCCCGTTCGTGAAGCAATTCGTCGGCTCGAAGCCGAGGGTCTCGTCACCTTTGAGCTGAACGTTGGCGCGCAGGTCGCGCTCATCAAAGAGACCGAGTATCTGCACACGATGCAGACCCTCGCGCTCGTCGAAGGGTACGCGACCTCACTGACGGTGCCCGAGGTGACGGAGGATCAGCTCTCGCGTGCCGCCGCCATCAACGAACGCATGCGTCAGAGCCTCGACCACTTCGATCCGCAGCGCTTCACCGAGCTCAACCTCGAATTTCACAGCGTGCTGTTCGAGGCCTGCCCCAACCCCCACATTCTCGACCTCGTGCACCGCGGCAGGAACCGCATGCGAGTGCTGCGAGACTCGTCGTTCAGTTTCGTGCCCGGCCGGGCCCACGAGTCTGTCGACGAACACGATCACCTGCTGCAGCTGCTCAGTGACCGTGCGCCCGCCCTCGAGGTTGAAACCGCCGCGCGCGAACATCGCCTCGCCACCCTGAACGCAGTGCTCGCCCACCAACACGAGACGAAGCAGCGCGCCGAAGAGACCCCAGCGGCCTAACCTCGAGCTCATCCTCGCACTGCAGGTTCAGCACCCCACACCATTCAGATTTTCACCCCATGTGTTCCGATTAGAAAGCAGAGATCATGACACAC
Source organism: Microbacteriaceae bacterium (assembly GCA_012511645.1). Lineage (GTDB taxonomy): Bacteria > Actinomycetota > Actinomycetes > Actinomycetales > Microbacteriaceae > Leucobacter. The sequence continues at coordinate 1,364 of JAAZFP010000239.1, read as the reverse complement.
CAAAAACCAGAGGGACTGCCCGAGAAGATTCAACTCTTCATTGACGGTGAGTTCGTTGACGCACAAGACGGCGCAACCTTCGACGTGCTCGAGCCCGTGTCGAACGAGGGCTACATCACCGCCGCTTCAGCAGGCAAGGCAGACGTCGATCTCGCCGTCGCCGCGGCAAAGCGCGCATTCGATGAGGGCCCCTGGCCCACCATGCTGCCCCGCGAGCGCTCACGCATTCTGCACAAGGTTGCCGACATTGTCGAGTCGCGCGACGACCAGCTCGCGCTCCTTGAAAGCTGGGACTCGGGTCTGCCGATCACCCAGGCGAAGGGCCAGGCGCGTCGCGCGGCCGAGAACTTCCGTTTCTTTGCCGATCTGATTGTCGCCCAGCACGACAATGTCACCAAGGTGCCCGGCCGGCAGATCAACTATGTGAACCGCAAACCAATCGGCGTTGCAGGCCTCATCACCCCGTGGAACGTGCCGTTTATGCAGGAGTCGTGGAAGCTCGCACCCGCGCTCGCAACCGGCAATACGGTCGTACTGAAGCCCGCCAGCTACACGCCGCTCTCGGCTGCGCTGTGGCCAGAGATCTTCCGCGAGGCGGGCGTGCCCGAGGGCGTGTTCAACCTCATCCTCGGCTCGGGCGGTGTCGCGGGCGATGCGCTCGTGAAGCACCCCGATGTGCCACTCATCTCGTTCACCGGCGATAGCTCAACCGGCGCGATGATCTCGACCAACGCCGCTCCCCTGCTCAAGGGTCTTTCGCTTGAGCTCGGCGGCAAGAGCCCGTCGGTCGTGTTTGCCGATGCAGACCTCGAAGAGGCGCTCGACGCGACCGTCTTCAGCGTGTTCAGCCTGAATGGCGAGCGTTGCACCGCCGGCAGCCGTGTGCTCGTTGAGCGTTCGATCTACGATGACTTCGTCGCCCGCTACGCCGAGCGCGCAAAGAACATCGTGGTGGGTCTGCCAAGCGACCCCGCGACCGAGGTTGGCGCGCTCGTGCACCCCAGCCACTTCGAGAAGGTCATGAGCTACGTCGAGATCGGCAAGGGCGAGGGTCGCCGCGTTGCCGGCGGCGGTCGCCCCGAGGGCTTCCCCGAGGGCAACTATGTCGCACCGACCGTGTTCGCAGACGTCAAGCCTGACGCCCGCATCTTCCAAGAGGAGATCTTCGGGCCCGTGGTTGCCATCACCCCCTTCGACACCGATGAAGAGGCGCTGCAGCTCGCAAACGATACGAAGTACGGCCTCGCTGCCTACGTGTGGACCTCGAACCTCAAGCGTGCCCACAACTTCGCGGCAGCCATCGAGTCAGGCATGGTGTGGCTGAACTCGAACAACGTCCGCGACCTGCGCACCCCGTTTGGCGG
>JAAZFP010000238.1 GCA_012511645.1 Microbacteriaceae bacterium | reverse complement strand
GTACGTTGCGATTGAGTGAGCCATGGTGTGCCTCCCGTTGAGCGTTCATCATCGAATGCACTTCAAGTACAGCGCGAGGATCGCCCCGCCACAACCCTTCTTGCCCAAGTTCTGCAGCTGTTCATCTGGCTCGCCTGCATGCTGCAGCACTCATTCGCCGCATCCACACCACCCCGAGTGATGAACGTCAGTTCACCCTGCAGCGAATAACGCCTCGTTGAATCGCAAGCACAGAAGCATCTCGAATCACTTCGGCAACAGAAGTTCTGCCTACGCCCACTACACTCACAACCGAACCGCCTGCAACCGATCTGAGACTTCCCTCACGCGCACCTGCGGAAGCTGCGCTTCGCTCCGTAGTGCCCGAGCACGTCACAATCGGCGTCTCCGGAGACGCTTTTGCGGCCACCGGATTGAACGCCGGCTGCGATGCCTGGTACTCCGTTATCGGGGGGACCCTGCCCGGACCCGCATTGGCAATCACTCGAGCAGCACAAGCGGGAGATTCGGCGAGCGCTCTGGCAGAATCAGATCGGCTTGAACCACTGTGGGGGCTATTCTCCGAGTTCGGAGGAAGCATGCGCGTCGTCGCAGCGATCACCGAACACCTCGGCCTCGCCTCAAGCCGGTGCCTACCGCTACCGATCCAGGGCCTCACCGAAGCACAGCGTGCCCACGTTGCCGCAGCGGTCAACGAGCTGGGCCTTACCTGACATCGACGGCATTGTGCCAAACGGTCGAAAGCCATATGCGCCTAGCCGGATCAGCTGGCACTCGACTCGATACAGTAGCTTCTGAGTTCCACGATCTTGGCTGACCTTGCGGTGCTAGCAAAGCGAAACACATGACTGAAGTCCATACGCCGTTCCCCCGCTTCAAGATAGCCGTCACAAGAAGCAAGCCTCCCGTGGGTGATGACCGAGGTGATCCGGGCCCGTTCAGGCGCGAAAGGCGGGCCGATCTCACCAGCTGATTCTTCAGCACCTAGCGTGCCGATCAATCTCCAGGTCGCATCGGCAGGAAGCCATTCACGAATCGCGTTGACATCACCGTTGACCCAGTTCACCGTGAACTGCCCGACGATGCCTAGCCGGGGCGAATTGCCGCAATCCGAGGGGAGTGTAATGTCCATAAGCGTCCGCACCTCCGAACTCCCGCATCCTGGTCTCAGATCCTACAAGGGTAAGCCTAGTCCGCAACAGGATCCATTCTGGGGCGAGCCTCGCGTGCGTGTAGCCGATAGCGCGTAGACTGGGAGACCGCTTCGCGGCACTGCCGCATCCAGCGGATGGTGTGCCGGGAAGTCTGGTCGGCAAGTAACTCTGACCCGACCCTCCAAGGAGATTCCGTGCCCGTCTCGTTCATGGTCCGCGGCGACCCATTGCCTCAAACACTGTACGCCGACGAAGACCTGGAGCATACGCCGTCGCGCGGAATGCTCTGGGGAGTAGACCTCCAGAACTGTGCGACACGAAAAACCGCGCGTGCCAGGTGGCACGACACCATCCAAGAGCTGAAGCACGAGCTCGATACCCATCCTGCCGTGCGACGGATCTGCATCGCCTGCCTCCGGCCGACCGGGTTCCCGCACTCGCTGCTCGTGAAGATGCCCTCGGGTCTCGCCTCGCGACTGCACAGCGACTTCGAACGCGACCGCGCCCGATACCTGCAAGTGCTCGTGCTCGACCTCACCAACTGCGCCGCCCCGGCACTGCTGCGTGACCAACTCGAGGAGGCACTCGGTTCCGGGACCGGATCGTGGACTGACGCGACCCTCACCTGGCCTGATATCGAAGAGTGCGGATTCACCGAAGCCTGGGCAAGAGGCGCACTGTGACCCGCCATGGGCCGCTGATACCCTCGAACGTGATGACCCAGCACCGATTTCACGCAGCTTTCATGCCGACAGAATGGGTGCTGCCACATCCCGGCACGAACGGGTACATCTCCACGTGGGGTGCGATGCTCTCCGGCACCACTCCCACCTCTCCTGCAGCCTGACCCAAGCTCGATCCCTCGCCACACGAAGCGGTGCGGGCGTCTGATTCGAGCCGATTCCTCTCAGCCTGCACGCCCACCTCAGGAGACGACGTGAACACCACCCAAACACCACCCAACCCCACCTTCCCGCGCTATGGGACGTTCGCCGAGGCGACGCGCATCGGCGCGCTGCTGCGCAAAGAAGCTGTCGGCGGCATGCTGCTCGTCAGCGCCGCTCTCATCGCGATCATCTTGGCGAACACGCCCGTTGCAGACGCGTACTTCGCTCTGCGGGACTTCACGATCGGCTACGAGCCCTGGCAGCTGAACCTCAGCCTCGGGGCGTGGGCCGCCGATGGGCTCCTCGCGATCTTCTTTTTCCTCGTCGGCCTCGAACTCAAACGCGAGTTCGTCGCCGGCGATCTCAGGAAGTTCCGCACCGCGATCGTCCCGATCGCGGCCGCAGCAGGCGGCGTGGCCGTCCCCGCGCTCATCTACGCGGTGATCGTCTGGCAACAGCCAGAACTCCGTGCGGGGTGGGCGATCCCGACCGCCACAGATATCGCGTTCGCCGTCGCAGTGCTCGCGATCATCGGCTCCCACCTGCCCCCTGCATTGCGAATCTTCCTCCTCACCCTCGCCGTCGTCGACGATCTCCTCGCGATCAGCATCATCGCCGTGTTCTACACCGACCACATCGAGTTGACCCCGCTGCTGTTGTCGTTCGCAGTCATCGCGGTCTACGGGTTCGTCGCGCAACGCTACCGGGCCTTCTTCGGACTGCACCCGTTCGCTGCCTGGCTGATCCTGCTTCCCGTCGGAGCCGTCGCGTGGGCGCTGATGCACGCCTCCGGGGTCCACGCCACCATCGCGGGAGTGCTGCTCGGATTCACCATCCCCGTGCTCCACCGCCGCGCAGATCGTGAAACAGCCAGCGGCCGTCCAGGGCTTGCGGAGGAGTTCGAGCACCGCTTCCGCCCGCTCTCAGCGGGGATCGCGGTGCCCGTATTCGCGTTCTTCGCCGCTGGCGTCTCCGTCGGCGGGACCGAGGGAATCCGTGACGCGATGACGAACCCCCTCACCTTCGCAATCGTGGCCGCCCTCGTTCTGGGCAAGCCGCTCGGCATCGTGACGACGACGTGGCTCACCACGAAGGCGCTTCGCACGAAGCTCGACCCGGAACTTCGCTGGATTGACATGGTCGGAGTCGGGCTCCTCGCCGGTATCGGGTTCACCGTGTCACTGCTCGTCACCGAACTCAGCTTCCCGCCCGGATCCGCCGAGCAGGATACTGCCAAAGTTGCGATTCTTGCCGCCTCCATGATTGCCGCGGTAGTCGCGGCAATCATGCTCGGCACCCGCAACCGCCGGTACCGGCGTATCGCGATGCGCGATGCGGTCGACGAGAATGCGGACGGCATCCCCGACGTCTACCAGCAGGAACAGAATCCCGACTGGTTCAAGCCCAGTCCAGGCTCACGCCGGTAACGGCCACGGTCACCCCCGCTACTATGCCCAGGAGGACTGCGACCCATGCGGGGAGCTTCCACACGGTGAGGAGCAGGAAGCATGTTGCGGCG
>JAAZFP010000237.1 GCA_012511645.1 Microbacteriaceae bacterium | reverse complement strand
TCTCGTCGGGTGTGCGGCAGCACTCGGAGTCGGGGCAGGTTGAGGTGGTGCGAAACTGCGTGTCGCGGCCGCGGAACCACTTTGAGTCGTCGAATCGCACGCCACAGGTGATCGAGAATGCGCCCTGCGCGAGTTCGCCGATCTGCGCGCTCGACCAGAAGGTGCCCTCGGGGGTGTCGGTGTATTGGTAGAACTCACTCGTGCGGTTGGTGCGATCGAACGCCGTGCGGCCGGTCCACTTGCGACACGCAACCTGACCCTCGATGGCACCGGTCGAGTCGGTGGGCATGGGAAGCCCATCATTCTCGTAGCCGCGACCTATCACCCCACCGGCATCGAGTCGGTAGTGGTGCACATCGAGGCCGAGGTGTGTCGTCGCGAGGTTGGAAAACCGGTGCGCCGCGGCCTCGTGGGTGACACCGAAGGCATCGCGCAGATCCTCGATCGCAAGGTTTCGTTCTTTCTTGGCCTGCTGCAAGAACTCGGCTGTGCGAGTTTCTGGCAGCAGACACGCGGACGCAAAATAGTTGATCTGCAGGCGCTGCTCGAGAAACTCCGCGTAGCTTCCCGGTTTCTCGTGCCCAAGCACCCGGTGTGCCATTGCCTGTAGCGCGAGCGAGCGCAGGCCGTGACCGCCGGGAATCGAGGCCGGTGGCAAATAGATGCGCCCATTCTCGAGGTCGGTGATGCTGCGCGTGTTTGACGGTAGGTCATCGACGAAGATGAGGGTGAAGCCGAGCTTTTCGGCGAGTACCGCGACGGTGCGGTGGGTTACCGCGCTCGTGGCGGTGTGGCCCACGCTCAACATCAAGTCTTCGGCGATGCGCTCAAGATCTGGCAGGTAGTTGCCAGCCGCCCGCATCTTCAGGCGAATCTCGGTGTTTGCTCGTCTCGCCTCTTCGGGGGTAGCGGCGGCGGCGCGGGTGCGGCTCGCAAGTTCGCGATGCAGGCCGACCAACGACTCGAGTGTTTCATCATTCAAGCTGCGGGGAGTGCGCACGCGGGGCAGGCCGAGCTGCTGGTAGAGCAGTGATCGCTGCGCGCGCTCGAGTTCGAGCTCGAGAGCGCTGCGTTCATCGGGGGCTTCTTGGCTGAGCAACTCCGAAGGATCAATGCCGAGCTCGTGCGCAACGGATTGCAGCAGGGAGAATCGCAGCTCGCGCTTGCCGTTTTCAATAAGCGAGAGTTGGCTGCCGACTACGCCGACCCGCTCGCCGAGCGCATCAAGGGTGAGGCCAGCTGCAGCGCGAAAGTGACGCAGCCGCTTGCCAAGCACCATTCGATGCATTTCTTGCTCGGCAGCGGTGGTCAAGGAATCCGGAGGCATCTTTTTACTATATGTCAAGAATGGCAATTCTTTACAGCTTGATTTGGCTAGCAGGTCACCAATCGTTCACCCAGAATGGTCATATCGTCATTTTTTAGCAAGGAGACGCGACAGCATGGGCAGTGCATCGACGCTTGAGAGTTCACAGCAGTTCAGTGATCGGGTTCGCGAACACGCGACAACCACGAACCCAGAGATCCTGCAGTGGGTGACCGAGGTGGCCGAGCTCACCACCCCCGACGAGATCGTCTGGTGCGATGGCTCACAAGATGAGTGGAACCGCATCACCAGCGAGATGGTCGAGGCTGGCACGCTGATCGCCCTGAACAAAGATTTGCGCCCCGGCAGCTTTCTTGCTCGCTCACACCCCGGTGATGTGGCGCGCGTTGAAGACCGCACATTCATCTGCAGTGAGAACGAGATTGATGCGGGGCCGACGAACAACTGGCGTGCTCCCGCAGACATGAAGGCTGAGCTGATGCCGCTGTTCGAGGGCAGCATGCGTGGCCGCACGATGTACGTGGTCCCATTCTCGATGGGCCCGGTTGGTGGCTCGATCACGCAGCTGGGCGTGCAGCTCACCGACTCTCCTTACGCAGTGCTCAACATGCGCATCATGACTCGCATGGGTCAGGCAGCGCTTGACGGCATCACTCCTGGCAGTGAGTGGGTGCGCACCGTGCACTCCGTCGGCGCACCGCTCACCGAGGGTGAGGCAGATGTCGCGTGGCCGTGCAACGACACGAAGTACATCACCCACTTCCCCGAGACGCTCGAGGTCTGGTCATACGGCTCTGGCTACGGCGGCAACGCGCTGCTGTCAAAGAAGTGCTTCGCACTGCGCATCGCAAGTGTGATGGGCCGCAACGAGGGGTGGCTCGCAGAGCACATGCTGCTGCTGAAGCTGACCAACACCGATACCGGCAAGAGCTACCACATCACCGCCGCGTTCCCATCGGCGACTGGCAAGACCAACCTCGCCATGCTGCAGCCCACGATTCCTGGCTGGAAGGTCGAAACCATCGGTGACGACATCTCGTGGCTGCGCCCCGGTCCTGACGGCCGCCTCTACGCGATCAACCCCGAGGCCGGATTCTTTGGCGTGGCACCGGGCACCGGCGAAACCACGAACCCGGTCGCGATGGAGACCATGTGGGGCAACACCATCTTCACCAACGTCGCTCTGACCGACGATGGCGATGTGTGGTGGGAAGGCAAGACCGAGCGGGTGCCCGATCACCTGATCGACTGGCTCGGCGACGACTGGACCCCCGATTCGGGCAAGCTTGCCGCGCACCCGAACTCACGCTTCACGGTGCCCATTCAGCAGACCCCGACCCTTGCCGACGATTGGTTCAAGCAGGACGGCGTGCCGCTCGACGCAATTCTCTTCGGCGGTCGTCGCGCAACCAACGTGCCGCTCGTCGCACAGTCACTGTCGTGGCAGCACGGCGTGTTCATGGGTGCCACGATTTCGAGCGAGCGCACCGCAGC
>JAAZFP010000236.1 GCA_012511645.1 Microbacteriaceae bacterium | reverse complement strand
GCCGATCGCCGAGTGGGTCAAGCGCGCCGCCGAGGCAGACGGCCGGTTCGAGGTCGACTACGTTGACCTGAAAGATCTCGCCCTGCCATTCATGGATGAGCCAAACCACCCCCGCATGAAGCAGTACACGAAGCAGCACACGATTGAGTGGGCAAAGCGAGTTGAGGATGCGGATGCATTCTTGTTGGTGTTCCCTGAGTACAACCACAGCTACTCACCGGCGATCAAGAATGCGCTCGACTACCTCGCCCTCGAGTGGGATCGCAAGCCGGTCGGCTTTGTGAACTGGGGCGGCAACTCTGGCGGCACCCGCGCACAGGCGGCGCTGCGTCCGGTCGTAAACTCGCTCGGCATGGTCATGACCCACGGCCAGATCGAAATCAACTTCCCGCACGGCGAGGTCAAAGACGGCGTGTTCGAGCCGAATGAGCAGCAGCAGACGGTGCTGCAGTCACAGCTTGATGAGCTGCTGAGCCTCGATGCGGTACTGCGCCCCACCCGCGGCTAGTCTGAGGTGATGCGCGCCTCTCGCTTCGCCCCCTTTGCGGGCTTTCTGCTCGCGGTCGGCTCTGCCGCATGCTTCGCGCTCTCAGGCATTTTTGCCAGCGCGCTCATGTCGGCCGGCTGGTCGGCGGGCGCGGCGGTGACGGCGCGCATCGTGCTTTCTGCACTCGTGCTGTGTGTGCCGACGGTCATCATGCTGCGAGGATCATGGCATCTGGTGCGCCGCGCCTGGGCGCAGGTGCTGTTATTTGGCATGCTCGCGGTGGCGGGCTGCCAGCTGGCGTTCTTTCTGGCCGTGCAGTTCATCGCGCCGAGCCTCGCGCTCGTCATTGAGTTCATGGGGCCCGTGCTGCTGATCTTCTGGACGTGGGCGCGCAGTCGCAAAGCACCGACGGCCCTCACCCTGCTGGGGGCAGCAATTGCGTTTGCGGGGCTACTGGCAATCTCGGGCATCGGCTCGGACAACAGCTTGCACCCGCTCGGCATCCTCTTTGGTCTCTTCGCAGCCATCGGCGTGGCCGCCTATTTTGCCACGGGCGCGAAGAGCGACCATGGCATCCCGCCGCTGCCGTTTGTGGGGCTTGGGCTCATGGTGGCAGCGGTGGTACTGATCATCATCAGCGCCGTCGGCGTGCTGCCCTTCGCCATCGGTGACGGGGTTCCAGTCGTAGCCGGCGCGGCGATGCCGACCTGGCTTGCGGTGACCGCTCTCGTACTGATCGCAACCGTGGCTGCGTATGTGCTGGGGGTCGCCGCTTCGCGCAGGCTCGGTGCGACGGTCGCGAGTTTCACGGGCTACTCTGAGCCGCTCTTCGGTATTCTCTGGACCATCGTGCTGCTCGCAATTGCCCCAACACCGATGCAGTGGGTGGGCGCCTCCCTCATCATCGCGGGGGTGGTCGCCGTGAAGATCGGCGAGCTGCGAGGATCGCGTCGCGGACGTGCCAGGGCGCTCAACACTGCTCAGTTACTCTCGGCCCAATCAACCTTCGTGAGAGCGATCTCGTCGGTCATGTCGTCAAGAAAACGAATCACCACGTCACGTTCATCCCACGTGAGTCGCGCTGCGGCGTGAAAGCGTTTGGCGTGCTGCTTACCAACGGTCTGCATCGCTGAGGCCTCAGTTTCGGGCGTCACCTCAATGGCGAACGCGCGGCGATCCATAGGGTGCACCCGACGCACAATGTGGTCACCCTTTTCGAGCCGGTTCAGCAGCTTTGTGGTCGATGCAGGTGAGATTTCGAGGAATGCGGCAATCATGCCGGGCGTCACCATTTCGCCACGGTTTTTCGCAACGATGAGGTAGTGCAGGGCTCGCATGTCATGCGAGCTGAGCTGCATGTATTTCTCTGATGCATCAGTCAACGCCTGCTCGGCCTCGCGCAGGCGAGACATGGAGACCATGACCTTGCCGATGTGAGCGACTTCTTCTGGCGACAGGTCTGATCGATCGACGAGTTCGCTTCTGGGGTCGCTCGAATCCACCTGGTAGAGGTGGTCTGAGATCTGGTCACGCCTGGCGTGTTCGTCGAAATTCGACATATCGTCATCCTAGAACTGAATATTCATTCGGTGAAAAATATTCAACTTGAGGTTAATATCTACTTCTGAGTATAGTACTCTCATAACTAAGTTTAACCAATGGATAGCTTATTCGCTGCGCCAAGAGAATCAAAGAGAAAGAGACAGGAACACCGTGAACTCACCGATCACCGCCTCACTCGATCTCTTGTCCAGCACCCAAGAAGTCGAGGCCGAACTCTCAAAACTTCTTGCACAGCGCACGCTGCGGGCAGCGGCATACGGCACTCATTTCTCAGAGCTGTGGAACCTCGCCTCTGGGCGCGTGCTCGGCGGAAAGATGGTTCGGCCACGGCTCTTGCTCGGCGCGTTCGACGCTCTCACCTCGGCCCAGGGTGGTGGCCCGGTCTTTCGTGACTCCGCGTTCCGCATCGCGGCCGCAATCGAACTGCTGCACTACTCATTCCTGCTGCACGACGATGTGATTGTCGGCGATCTCACGCGGCGCGGTCGGCCAAATCTGATTGGCTCGATTCTGCAGAGCCGCGAGCTCCACAGTCCCAAAGATCTGCACTGGGCCCGCACCGGCGGCATTCTCATGGGCGATCTCATGCTCTCACTGACTCACCAGGTATTTGCGCGAGAACCACTGCCCGAAGCACTGCGCACACAGCTACTCGACCTGCTCGACCACACCATCACCGAGTCGGTGGTCGGCGAACACCTCGATGTGGGGCTCAGCGACAGCGTTATCCCCGCAGATCTCACCACGGTGCTCAGCATGAGCCGCTTCAAGACCGCCACCTACACCTTTGAGCTCCCACTCAAGGCCGCATCGATTCTTGCGGGGTCCTCGAGCCGCGCCGAGGGCCCAACCGGCGAAATCGGGCGACACCTGGGCGTGGCGTGTCAGTTGCAAGACGACCTGCTCTCCACCTTCGGCGACCCACGCGAGCACGGCAAAGACGCCTTCTCTGACCTTCGCGAGGGCAAAGAGACCGCCATCATCGCGTATGCGCGCATGACGAGTGCGTGGCCGAGCATCGAACCCGATTTCGGCAATCCAGAGCTCAGCGACAGCGCTGCGCGACACATCCAGCGCCTGCTTTCGCAGTGTGGCGCCGAGCAGTTCATTCGTTCACTCATTGACGATCAGTTGCGAGCATGCTTCAACGTGATGGCATCGCCAGAGTCCCGCGTTCCCTCGCAGCTCGCTCGACTCATCAGCGGCATCGCCACCTCTCTCGAGGATCGCCGCTCATGACCCGCGACTCGCTCGATCACCTCGACTCGCTCGCCCGCTACACCGCGGCTTCCGAGCGTGCCGCCGACCAGATTATTCGCGCGTACTCAACCTCGTTCGGCGTCGCCACCCGGCTGCTGGGTCACCGCCACCGCTCGCATGTGCGAAACATCTACGCGCTCGCGCGGGTCGCCGATGAGCTCGTCGATGGCGTAAGCGAACTCCCCGGAGAAACGCTCACCCAGCAGCACGAGGCGCTCGACCAGCTCGAGACAGAGACCGAGAGCGCGCTGCGCCACGGCTACAGCAGCAACCCGATTGTGCACGCCTTTGCGCACACGGCGCGCGCCTCGGGCATCGACACCAGCCTCACCAGGCCGTTCTTTGCCTCCATGCGCACCGATCTCACCGATTCCCAAGCGCATCACCCACAGGTGTTCGATGAGCAAGAGCACGCCGACTACGTCTACGGGTCGGCCGAGGTGATCGGCCTCATGTGCCTGCGCGTGTTTGTGCGCGACGAGCCGCACGATGAAGCGACCTCGCGCGAGCTTGAGCGGGGCGCGCGCAGCCTCGGCGCCGCGTTTCAGAACGTCAACTTCCTGCGAGACCTCGCCGATGACAGCGACAGGTTGGGCCGCAGCTACCTCAGCGACCAGGGTCGCCTGAGCGCTGACGATCAGGCTCGATGGATCGCGACGATCCGCGAGCAGCTCGGCACTGCTCGCGGCACCCTCGCACTGCTCCCGCGTGATGCTCGACTCTCCGTCGCGTGCGCGCTGCGCCTCTTCGCGCGGCTCACCGACCGGCTCGAACGCGTGCCCGCAGCGCAGCTGTACTCGAGACGTGTGCGGGTGCCCGGCCCCGAAAAGGCGTGGCTCATCATGCGCGAGAGCATCGCGGTTCGCCGGGGCAGCGCCGCCGTTCGTGGCAGCATGTTCCGAAAGGGGCGCATCGCATGACCCGCACCGTGAGCAGCGGCGGCGGCATCGCTGGCCTCGCCACCGCAGCCCTCCTCGCACGCGAGGGGCACCAGGTGAAACTGCTCGAACGCGGCGACCGCGTGGGTGGCAGAGCTGGCACCATCGAACGCGACGGGTTTCGCTTCGACACGGGGCCATCGTGGTACCTGATGCCCAACGTGTTCGACCACTTCTTCGAGATGATGGGCACGACCACCGAGGCCCAGCTTGACCTCGTCACCCTCGACCCCGGGTACCGGGTGTATGCCGAGGGCAGTGAGCCGCTCACGATTCCCTTCGGCGCCGACCGTGTGCTCGACGCATTCGAAGCACGAGAGCCGGGCAGCGCCAGGACGCTTCGCGCCTATCTCGCCTCGGCCGCGCGTGCTTCGGGCCTGGCCGAAGACTACTTTCTCTACAACCCCTTCACCAACCTGCGATCGCTTGCAAGGCGTGAGGTGCTCGCCGCAGCTCCGCAGCTTGCCTCACTGCTCGGCACCTCGCTCGAACGATTCGTCGCGAAGCGCTTCAGCGACCCCGTGTTGCGCCAGGTACTCGGCTATCCTGCGGTCTTTCTCGGCACTGACCCGAGCCGTGCGCCCGCGATGTACCACCTGATGAGCGCGCTCGACCTCGACGAGGGCGTGCAGTATCCGACGGGCGGGTTCTGGCGCCTGGTCGAACGCATCGAGGCGCTCGCACGCGAGCACGGGGTCGAGATCGTGACGGGTGCCGAGGTCACCGAGATCCTCACCCGCCGCGACCGCGGTCGGCTCACCGCGAGCGGGGTGCGCTGGGTCAGTGGCGGCAACGGCGGCAACGGCGCCGAGCACATTGAACACGCGAACCGGGGCGTCTCAGCCGCCGACCTGCACCACACCGAGACCCGGATTCTCGCACCCGAGGCGCAGAGCTACCCCGCGTCGTGGTGGCGGCGTCGCCAGAGCGGCCCGGGTGCGGTCATCGCGATGCTCGGGGTGCGCGGTGAACTGCCCGAGCTTGAGCACCACTCACTGTTTTTCACCCGCGACTGGCACGCCAATTTCGAGGCAATCTTCGGCAACAACCCGCACGTACCCGAGCCCGCATCGATCTACGTCTGCAAGCCGAGCGCCACCGATCCCGATGTCGCTCCGGCCGGCCACGAGAACCTGTTCGTGCTGATCCCCGTGCCCGCCGATCCAAGCATTGGCACCGGCGGCAGCGAGGGCGCGGGCAGCGACGCCGTCGAACGCGCGACCGACGCGGCCATCGATCAGATCGCGGCGTGGGCCAGCATCGACGACCTGCGCGACCGCATCGTCGTGCGCGAGACACTCGGCCCCGCCGACTTCGCGAACGACTACCACTCGTGGAGCGGCGGCATGCTCGGCCCCTCACACATTCTCAGCCAGAGCGCGATGTTCCGCGCGCAGAACCGCTCGAAGAAGGTCGATGGGCTGTTCTTCGCGGGCGCGACCACCGCGCCCGGGGTCGGTGTACCGATGTGTCTCATCAGCGCTGAGCTCGTGCTCAAGCACGTGCGCGGCGATGACTCACCAGGCCCCCTCGTTCCTCGTGATCAGCGCGTGCCACGCCTCACCCGAGAGCCGCACCTCACCCGAGAGACAGCGCAGCAATGAGCGGGGTTTGGTATCTCGCGAGCCTGCTCGTCGCAATCGGCTGCATGCTGCTGATCGACTTGCGGTTTCGACTCTTCTTTTGGCGTGACGCCGCCTCGGCGACGCTCGTGACGCTCGCGGGCGCCGCCTTCCTGCTGTTGTGGGATGCGGCCGGCATCGCGAGCGGCATCTTTTTGCACGGCGCCGCCGACATCTCGACGGGCATCATGCTCGCGCCCGAGCTGCCCCTCGAAGAACCGGTGTTCCTGGTCTTCCTGGTGCTGTGCACGATGGTGCTCTTCACCGGATCGGCGAAGCTGCACGGCACGCGCGGGCGCGGGCCTGGAGACAACGCGGGCGGGTCTGACGCATGACCGCCACCTACGCGCTCATCTCCGCGGGCTTTCTCGCGGTTGCGGTCGCCGCGGGCGTGCTGCTCAGCCGCCGTGCTGGCGCGCACCGCGCGCAATGGGGCGCCGTCGCACTCGCGGGCGTAGCGCTGATCGTGCTCACCGCGATCTTTGACAGCCTCATGATCGGCTTCGGTCTCTTCAGCTACGCGCCTGCGCTGATTTCGGGCCCACGCATCGGCCTCGCCCCCATCGAAGATTTCGCCTACCCGCTCGCCATCGTGATCGCGCTGCCCGCGCTGTGGGCGCTGTTCACCCGCCCCGGCGGCGTGAGCATGCGCGAGCTGCTGCGCCAGGCATTCGTTGCCTCGCGGCCGGTCAGCTGGGTCAACACCGCGTTTCCCTTCGCCGCGGCCATGCTGCTCACCACGCGCGAGATCGACTGGCTGCTCGTGGTCGGCACCCTCTACTATCTGGTTCCGTATAACCTGGCGATGTACGGTATCAACGATGTCTTTGACTACGACTCGGACCTGCACAATCCGCGCAAAGGCGGCATTGAGGGTGCGCTGCTTGCGCCGCAATTTCACCGACCAATGCTGCACCTCGCCGTCTGGTCAAACGTACCGTTTCTCATCATTCTTGCCGCCGCAGGTGGTCCGCTCGCGTGGGTTGCCCTCGCCATCAGCACCTTCGCAGTCGTTGCCTACTCGGCGAAGGGCCTGCGCTTCAAAGAGCGCCCCGTGCTCGACTCACTTACATCGAGCACCCACTTCGTCAGCCCCGCCATCGTGGGGCTCGCGCTCGCAGGTGCCACCTTCGACGCGGGCCTCATCACCCTGCTC
>JAAZFP010000235.1 GCA_012511645.1 Microbacteriaceae bacterium | reverse complement strand
TGAAATTCAGGCGATGATCACCGCTTTCGGTGCCGGAATCGGTGAAGATTTTGACCCGGAAAAGGTCCGGTACCACAAGATTGTGTTGATGGCAGATGCCGACGTTGACGGCCAGCACATCACCACGCTCCTCTTGACACTGCTGTTCCGCTACATGCGGCCCCTCATTGATCTTGGATATGTCTACCTTGCGCAGCCGCCTCTCTATCGGATCAAGTGGACAAACTCTGAGGATGAGTATGTGTTCAGCGACGCCGAGCGAGACGAAGCGCTTGCCGCAGGCGCAGCCGGCGGAAGGCGCCTGCAAAAAGAGAACGGTGTGCAACGGTACAAGGGTCTCGGCGAGATGAACTATGAGGAACTGTGGGAAACCACGATGAACCCCGAGACACGGACGCTGTTGCAGGTCACCCTCGATGATGCGGCGAAGGCGGACGAAATCTTCTCAACCCTTATGGGCGAAGACGTTGAAGCTCGACGCAGTTTTATTCAGCAAAACGCAAAGGATGTGCGGTTCCTCGATATCTAGCGCCGAAGCGAGAAGTGAAGGACACGCACTTTTCGCTCGCCATGACTATCGAGAACTGTAGCCACGAAAGGCGAAATCATGACTGAAGAGCACGGCTCAGAAGAAACCACCACCGGTCTCTCAAGCGAAGCCGCACCAGCGCTCGGCAAGGTTGATCAGGTTGATCTGCAACTCGAAATGCAGCGTTCGTACCTCGACTACGCAATGAGTGTGATTGTTGGGCGAGCGCTGCCTGATGTGCGAGATGGTCTGAAGCCTGTGCACCGTCGCGTGATTTACACCATGTATGACGGGGGATACCGCCCAGATAAGGCATTCTCAAAGTGCACTCGCGTCATTGGCGACGTGATGGGCCAGTTTCATCCGCACGGTGACAGTGCAGTGTACGACTCACTGGTTCGTTTGGTGCAGCCATGGGCGATGCGGTATCCGCTGGCACTCGGACAAGGGAACTTTGGTTCTCCTGGTAACGACGGCGCAGCTGCTCACCGGTACACAGAGACGAAAATGTCGCCGCTCGCCATGGAAATGGTGCGAGACATCGACGAAGACACCGTCGATTTTCAGGACAATTACGACGGCCGCACCCAAGAGCCAACCGTACTCACGGCGCGCTTCCCAAACCTGCTGGTCAATGGTTCGGTCGGTATTGCCGTGGGCATGGCGACGAATATTCCACCACACAACCTGCGCGAGGTTTCAGAGGCTGCGATATGGCATCTCGAGAACCCCGATGCGTCGCGTGAAGAGCTGCTTGATGCGCTCATGGAGCGTGTGAAAGGCCCAGACTTCCCAACGGGTGCACAAATTCTTGGTACGCGGGGCATCCGCGATGCCTATCGCACCGGGCGCGGCTCAATCACCATGCGGGCGGTGGTCAATATTGAAGAGATCCAGGGTCGCACCTGCCTAGTGGTCACCGAGCTGCCGTATCAAGTTAACCCCGATAACTTAGCCGTCAAAATCGCGGACCTCGTCAAAGAGGGGCGCATTCAGGGAATTGCAGATATTCGGGATGAAACCAGTGGCCGCACCGGGCAGCGGCTTGTCATCGTACTGAAGCGCGATGCAATTGCAAAGGTGGTGCTGAACAACCTGTACAAGCACACCCAACTGCAAGAAAACTTTGGCGCAAACATGCTCGCCATCGTCGATGGTGTGCCGCGCACACTCGCTCTTGATGGGTTTATTACTGCGTGGGCAAAGCACCAGGTTGAGGTTATTGTTCGCCGAACTGAGTACCGGCTGCGCAAGGCAGAAGCCGAAGCGCACATTCAGCGTGGATACCTCAAGGCGCTTGACGCGCTTGATGAGGTCATCGCGCTGATTCGACGCTCAGCAACGGCCGATGAGGCCCGCGAGGGTCTGATGGCGCTCCTTGATGTCGACCAGGTGCAGGCCGACGCGATTCTTGGCTTGCAACTGCGTCGTCTTGCTGCGCTTGAGCGTCAGAAAATCCTTGACTACGCGGCCAAGCTCGAGGCGCAGATCAAGGAGTACGAGGGCATTCTTGCCTCGCCAACCCAGCAGCGCTCGATCATCGTCGATGAGTTGACCGAAGTGGTCGGTCGTTTTGGTGACGAGCGACGCACCGCAATCATGCACGGCTACGACGGTGACATGTCGATGGAAGACTTGATCCCCGAAGAAGAGATGGTTGTCACCATCACACGCGGCGGCTATGTGAAGCGCACTCGCATCGACAACTATCGCTCACAGCATCGCGGTGGCAAGGGTGTGAAGGGTGCGCAGCTTCGCGCTGACGACATCGTTGAGCACTTCTTTGTCACGACCACGCATCACTGGCTGCTGTTCTTTACGAACACCGGCCGAGTATATCGTGCGAAGACCTATGAGATTCCCGAGGGTGGGCGTGACGCGAAGGGCCAGCACCTCGCCAATCTGCTCGCTCTTGCCCCAGATGAGACCGTCACACAGGTGCTCGACCTGCGAGACTTCACTGAGGGTTACCTGGTGCTGGCGACGCGGGATGGGCTGGTCAAAAAGACCGCTATCGCCGAGTATGACACGAACCGCACTGGCGGCATCATCGCAATCAAGCTGCGTGAGGGTGACGAACTCGTGTCGGCCCTGATCGCAAACGCCGATGATGATGTGCTGCTCGTCTCACGACACGGCATGTCACTTAGATTTACGGCCACTGACCAGGCATTACGACCCATGGGTCGCTCGACCAGTGGTGTGCGCGGAATGAACTTCCGCGAAGGAGACTCTTTGCTCGCCGCATCAGCCGTAAGCGAAGACGGCTTTGTGTTCGTCGTGACCGAGGGCGGCTACGCGAAGCGAACCAGCGCGAACGAGTATCGCGTTCAGCAGCGCGGCGGCTTCGGTATCAAGGTTGCCAAGCTCGATGAGGCACGTGGCGACCTGGTCGGGGGCTTCATCGTTGATGATGCTGACGAAGTGCTCGTGGTGCTCGCAAGTGGCAAGGTGGTGCGCTCACGGGTCGATGAGGTGCCGGCCACCGGGCGAAACACCATGGGAGTCGTGTTTGCGCGATTCCCAGAAGGTGACCGTATTATTGGCATCGCACGAAATTCTGAGCGCGGTCTTGATGACGACGCTGAGGATGGTGCTGAAGACGCCGATGAGGCAGAGGGTGTAACGTCCGCCGATGTGCAGCCGGCCGAGAGCAAGGAAGACGTGAATGAGTAACACAGTTGCCGCCAACCTGGCGCGAAAGAGCCGAAAGAAGACCGCGGCCAAGCAGGTGCGCCTGAAGCTGGTCTACATCGACTTCTGGTCGGCTGTGAAGTTCTCGTTCCTGGTGTCGCTTTGTGCGGGCATTGTTGGCGTCGTGTCAACCGTCTTGATCTATACGGTGCTGCTGTCAACCGGTGTGCTCGCGAAAATGAATGAGCTCTTCATGGACATTGTCAGTGATCAGCTCAGCCTGCTCGACATGTTCAGCTTCACCACGGTGTTCGGCTTTGCGTTTGTCGTCGGCATCTTGAACGTCATCGTTGGCACCGCATTTGGCGCCGTCGGTGCGCTGATTTACAACCTGCTCGTGCGCGTGCTCGGTGGGTTCCAGCTCGGTTTCACGAGCAACTAACCAGACTTCTTACAGGAATCGCAGACGTTCGATTTTAATATTTCTGCGATTTCCTGTAGAGTCATTCTTTGGTTACGGGGCTATAGCTCAGGCGGTTAGAGCGCTTCACTGATAATGAAGAGGTCCCAGGTTCAAGTCCTGGTAGCCCCACCATATTCCGCAGAGAATCACCGATTTTCTGGGCATAGTTTTTATTGTTCCGTGATCTGGATCAGTCTCGGGTTCAAGTCTTAGTTGTATGGCTGTTGAGTCGCAGAAATCCGCGGGTCTCTGAGTCTGAATCCACGGCCTTCCACTGACGAACTTCGCGTACTTACTTGCAGAAGTCGAGATCTTGTTCGTCCATACGTTCTCAAGTGTTTAGCCGAGCTATATGAGAGCGCCTGTGGGTCGACTCGATGTGTAATCTCGCTACATCGTGGACACTGAATCTCAGGTCTTCATGCACACCAGGCATCACGACTTCGTATGTCCTGTCTTGACGCTTCGTGGACACACGATCTCATGACATTGTAGACGCACCTCTCTGC
>JAAZFP010000234.1 GCA_012511645.1 Microbacteriaceae bacterium | reverse complement strand
TTACGACGGAGTGCAGAAGCACCAGACCGTTATTGGTGACGCGGTGCGCATTGGGTCGAAAAATGTGCTGGTGGCACCCGTTACGATTGATGACGGCGTGTATACGGCTGCCGGGACTGTGGTGCGAAAAGATGTGCCAGCTGGCTCGTTAGCGATGAGTGTGGCGCCGCAGCGCAATGTTGAGGGCTGGGTGGTGGCCAACCGCCCCGGTACCGATAGTGCGCGGGCAGCGCAGGGCAGTACAGAAGCACCGAAAGAATAGAGGAAACCGCGGATGAGCGCGATCGAGATGGCGGGTCAGAAGAAGCTGGTGCTGATTTCTGGCCGGGCGTATCCGGAGCTGGCTGAGCGTGTGGCCGCTGAGCTGGGGGCCGAGTTGGTGCCCACTGATGCGCGCACCTTCGCCAATGGCGAGTTGTATGCCCGTTTCGATGAGAGCGTCCGCGGCTGTGATGCGTTTGTGATTCAGTCGCATACGCACCCCATTAACGAGTGGTTGATGGAGCAGCTGATCATGGTTGATGCGCTGAAGCGTGCATCGGCGAAGCGGATCACCGTGGTCGTGCCCTTCTACCCCTATTCCCGGCAAGATAAGAAGGGGCGGGGTCGCGAGCCGATTTCTGCTCGTCTGGTAGCCGACCTGTTTAAGGCGGCCGGGGCCGATCGGATTATGTCTGTTGACTTGCATGCGCCGCAGATCCAGGGTTTCTTTGACGGCCCGGTCGACCACTTGTTTGCGATGCCGGTGCTGCTGGAACACTTCAGGAAGACCATTGGTCGTGACGATTTGACGGTGGTGTCGCCCGATATGGGTCGGGTGCGGGTCGCTGATGTGTGGAGCGATCGCTTGGATGCTCCGTTGGCGATTATTCACAAGCGGCGTGACCCGCTGGTGCCGAATCAGGTGTCGGTGCATGACATTGTCGGTGAGGTGAAGGGCCGGTGGTGTCTGCTGGTCGACGACATGATTGACACCGGTGGCACGATCGCGAAGGCTGCTGAAGCGTTGAAAGCGAATGGCGCCAAGGGCGTCACGATCGCCTGTACGCACGCGATTTTCTCTGACCCGGCGATTGAGCGGTTGTCGCAGGAGTTCATTGATCAGGTGGTGGTGACGGATACGTTGCCGCTGCCGCCTGAGAAGCGCTTTGACAAGTTGACGGTGTTGTCGATTGCGCCGTTGTTGGCGCAGGCAATTCATGAGGTGTTTGAAGATGGCTCGGTGACCTCGATGTTCGAGGGCGCCGCGTAACTTCGAGGGTGCCGCCCGGGTGTGGGGTGGTCGGTGATGTCAACGCACGCGCCAAAGGTGCGCTACACTCTGTAGCTGTACTTCGGCGAGGGATGCTTCGGCATCCGTGATCGACGCGGTTGAGGCTCTTGCGGGCCCTGCTGACGTGCCATTTTGGCGAGACATACGACAATCGGCGGGCCACACCGCCACGTTGGGCGGAAGCCCGCAAGGAGAACCACTATGAGCGACAATTTTCAGCTTGCCACCGAAGCACGCGAGACCTTCGGTAAGGGTGTAGCC
>JAAZFP010000233.1 GCA_012511645.1 Microbacteriaceae bacterium | reverse complement strand
GGAAATTGCGCGAGACGAGGGTGCGACTGTGGTGCGCTGGATCACGGCAGCCGATAACGACACGGCCCGGAGTCTCTACGATCGAGTGTCACAACAGACACCGTGGGTGACCTATGACCTCGCGCCCGCTGCTCAGCGGGCGACGGACTGAGCGCGCCTGCGCGCCGCAGTGCAGGAGGCAACGGCGCGCAGAGCTGAGATTATGCGGATTCCGCAGTAAACGCATCATCGAGCACACGCACCACGGTGGTGATGAGCTCGTCGGTGAACTGGAGTGACGGCAGGAACCGAATCACGTTGCCAGACACGCCAGCGTTGAGCAGCAGCACACCCTGTTGCACAGCCCGTGAAATCACGCGCTGCGTGAGGTCAGTGTCGTGTTCAAGTGTGCCGGGCTTCACAATCTCGATTGCCAGCATCGCACCGATCCCGCGCACCTCGGCGATGCTCTCATGCTTGGCCGCGAGACCGCGCAGCGCGTCGCCAAACACCTGCTCGATGTGCTTCGCGCGGGCCAAGAGATCATCGCGCTCAATCTGCTCGAACACCGCGACGGCCGCAGCGCATGACACGGGGTTGCCTCCAAAGGTGCCTCCGAGGCCGCCCGGCTGCGACGCATCCATGATCTCTGCTCGCCCGGTGATGCCAGCCAGTGGCAGGCCGCCAGCGATGCCCTTCGCGGTGAGCACGATGTCAGGCTGAACACCAAACTGCTCGATAGCAAACATCGTGCCGGTACGGCCCATGCCGGCCTGCACCTCATCAGAGATGAACAGCACACCGTTGTCACGGCACCAGGCAGCAAGCGCCGGCAGGTAGCCTTCGGCCGAGGTAATAAAGCCGCCTTCGCCCTGCACCGGCTCGACAACGAGGCAGGCGAGGTCTTCTGCACCCGCCATCTTTTCCAAGTATTCAATGGTGCGAGCGGCGGCTTCAGCGCCGCTCAGTCCGTCGCGCAGTGGGTACGAGTTCGGCGCTTTGTAGATGTTGCCGACGCGAGGGCCATAGCCGAGCGCGTAGGGTGCCGCCTTATGATTCATGCTGCTCGTGAGCAGTGTGCGGCCGTGGTAGGCGTGCTCAAGGACTGCGACGCCCGGGCGGCCGGTGAACTTGCGCGCAATCTTGACGCCGTTCTCGACGGCCTCAGCACCCGAATTCATCAGGAGGGTCTTTGCGGGGCCTTCGCCAGGGAAGTGCTGTGCCAGCAGCTCTGCGACCCGCACATATGACTCGTAGGGGGTCATCGTGAACAGGGTGTGCGTGACCTGGCTGAGCTGCTCGGTTGCGGCAGCGACCACCGCGTCATCGGTGTGGCCGATCGTCGTCACGCCGATGCCGCCGCACACGTCGACGATGTGGTTGCCGTCAACATCGACCACCACTGATCCGTGCGCGCGCTCAATGTAGACCGGCACCACGCTGTGCACACCGACGGGCACGACCGCCTGTCGTCTCGCGTGAATCTCGCGGCTCTTGGGGCCAGGGATCTCGGTGACAACGAGGGGTTCTTGTGCGATGGTGGTGACAGCGTTCATGGGTAAAGCTTAGCGCCGGTGGGTGTGGGGGCGGTGAATGGCGTGCATATGACAGAACGTGCGCGGGTGAGGGGCGGGTGCTCGTATCTCGTGCGCACCCGCAGTCGTGCCGGTACGCTACAAAGATGAGCGACCTGCATCACTATGACGTGTCCATCGAATGGCTCGGCAACCGCGGCACCGGCACCAGCGGGTACCGCGAATACGGCAGGCAGCTCGTCGTTCGGGCCGAGGGCAAGCAGCACGAGATTCTTGCCTCGGCAGACCGAACCTTTCACGGCGACCGTGACCGTTGGAACCCGGAGGAGATGCTGGTCGCCGCCCTGGCACAGTGTCACATGCTGTCATACCTGCACATGGCGGTGCGGGCGGGGGTCGTGGTGGTGGCTTACGAGGATCGCGCGCACGGAACGATGACGCAGGAAGGACTCGGCGGGCGGTTCACCGAGGTGACGCTGCGCCCAACCGTGACCGTCGCCGACGAATCGATGATTGAGGCTGCGCAGGCAGCCCACGCCGAGGCCTACGAGCACTGCTTCATTGCGAGCTCGGTGAATTTTCCGGTGCTCCACAAGCCCACCATCCTGGTAGCCAGTGAGTGATCGCACCGCGACCTCACAACAGAGCGGTGGCCGCTGATCCGCGCTCGGCGCGACGGTAGAACCGCACGCCGCCGACCAGGTCACTTGCGAGGACGCCCCGTTCTTCGAGTAGCTCGAGGTGATACTCGGTCTCGATGACGGCGAGCGCGCGGCTGAAGGGATCGAGATCGCCAAGTTCGATCTGGCGCTTTGTCCACCGCAGATCGCTCGAGACTTTGTAGGCGGTCTCGCCGTCATCGACCTGCGCAAGGATCTGCTCGAGCCGCTCCTCGTGGTGGGCGAGCAACTCCTCAGCGCGCTCGGCGCTGCTCATCCCAGCAGGGCCGTGTGAGGGCATGAGCGCATAGTCACCCATGCGTGCGACCCGTTCAAGTGACGCGAGAAACGCGCTGAGGGCCTGCTCGTGCCGTACCGACTCAAACCCGACTGAGGGCGTGATCGTCGGCAAGATGTGGTCGCCAGAGAACAGCAGCGCGCGGGATGCGTCGGCGAACACATAGTGACCCCTCGTGTGCCCCGGTGTCGCGATGGCGTGCAGCACGGTATTCCCTCGACTGATGGCCGTTTCGTCATGCAGCCAATCGGTCGGGTCACCCCAGTCACGCACCGTGTCTGGTTGCACCCGCAACCAGTCATCGAAGGACGCAATGAGGTGGTCTG
This sequence comes from Microbacteriaceae bacterium, assembly GCA_012511645.1. Classification (GTDB taxonomy): domain Bacteria; phylum Actinomycetota; class Actinomycetes; order Actinomycetales; family Microbacteriaceae; genus Leucobacter. The sequence goes on along the minus strand of JAAZFP010000233.1, from coordinate 1,025 downwards.
CGCCGGTCTCCTGCAGCAATTGGGTCGACAGGGTCCCGCTGCGAGGGTTGCTCTGCAGCACCGCAAGATTGGCGCGCTCGCCGTCGCCGAGCCAGACCCGGGTGCCAAACTCTTGGTTCAGCACCGATGCCAGCGTGTAGTGATCACGGTGAATGTGGGTCACGAGGATCTCTGCAATGTCGTGCACCGTGAATCCGAGGTCGGCGAGGTGGCGATCCAGGTGTACACGGCCCTCAGGCACGCTCCATCCGCCGTCGATCATGAGTAGCCCATCGCCGGTGTCGATCAGATAGACGTTGACTGCGGTCAGGCCGTCCATCGGCAGGGGGAGTGGGAGTCGGTGCACTCCGGGGGCGACGGCTTCGGCAACTGGGCGGGCCCACGCCATTGATGAGGTGTGTGGTGGGGTTTCTGGCGTGGTCAACAGTGCTCCTTGGTTGAAACGTGCCCGGTTCCACCCTAGGCCAGCCAGACTGCCTGTCACACACCTGCTGCTGTCGGCCCGACCTCATAGAATGGAGATCATGCCCGAGCAGAAGCGCTTCTTTCTCACCACGCCCATCTTCTATGTGAACGACGCACCCCACATCGGGCACGCCTACACCGAGGTGGCCTCTGATGTGCTGGCGCGGTGGCACCGACAGGCCGGTGACGATACCTGGTTTTTGACGGGCACTGATGAGCACGGTCAGAAGATTCTGCGCACGGCCACCGCAAACGGGGTCGAGCCGCAGGAGTGGGCTGACCGCCTGGTCGAGACCGCGTGGAAGCCGCTGCTCGACACCATCAACATTTCCAACGACGACTTCATTCGCACGACTGAGCCACGCCACGCTGAGGGCGTCGCAAAGTTTTTGCAGAAGCTCTACGACGACGGGCATGTGTACGCCGGTGAGTTTGAGGCGCTCTACTGCGTCGGGTGTGAGGAATTTAAGCCGAAGAGCGAAATCGTAGACGGTGAGGGCGCGTTCGAGGGTGAGAAGGTGTGCGCGATCCACTCGAAGCCGCTCGAACTGCTGCAAGAG
>JAAZFP010000232.1 GCA_012511645.1 Microbacteriaceae bacterium | reverse complement strand
TATGAAAGATTCTAGATCCTGAGAAGAGGTCAGTCACTGATGACGAGCAACCGAGAATCTATCGCCTCAGTTATGATCCAAGGTGGACGCCCGGCAAACAGTCGGCGTGAAATCAAGATCACTGATACCACGCTTCGCGATGCGCATCAGAGCCTGTGGGCAACGCGAATGCGCACAGACCACATTTTGTCGATGATTGATGACTTTGACGCGGCTGGCTTCGAGCAGGTTGACCTCGCCGCTCCGATCCAGTTTGATGTCGCTGTTCGGTACCTGAAAGAGGACCCATGGGAGCGGGTGCGTCTGACGCATCAGCACGCACCGAACACTAAGCTTCGCGCGTTGATCCGCTCACGAAACATCGCATCGTTCGATTTTCTTCCTGAAGATGTGATCCTTGCGTGGGTTGAGCAGCTGTACGCCAACGGTTTCGAGGTCATTGGTTCATTCGACGGCTTGAATGATATTGATAACATCGCTACCGGGCTGATTCACGCGAAGAAGCTCGGTGCATCGACCTTCGGTGCGGTGTCGTTCAGCGAGAGCCCCGTTCATACCGACGAGGTGTTCGTCAAAATGGCCGTCGACCTCATCGAACGCGCCGACGTCGACGCCATCATGCTGAAAGATGCCGGTGGTCTCCTGACTCCGGACAGAATTCGTACGTTGGTGCCCGCGCTCAAGGAAGTCATTGGGGAGCGACCGCTTGAAGTTCATACCCACTCACTGACAGGGCTTGCGCCACTGGTATGCCTCGAGGCAGTAGAACTGGGTGCTGATGCGCTGCATCTCTCAATTGCGCCGCTTTCATCAGGCAACGGGCAGCCCTCGGCACAAACGGTCATTCGTGACCTTCGCGCTCTCGGCTACGTAGTTAACGTCGATGACGAGCGAATTGATGCGATTAGCGACCGAATTGCCGAGATCGCAGAGACAGAAGGCAAACCGCTCGGTGTGCCGATTGAGTACAACGGGTTGCACTACATGCACCAAACCCCTGGTGGAATGCTCTCGAACTTTCGCTCGCAATTGCAGACTGCTGGTCTCGATGACCGCTATGACGAGTTGCTTCTCGAAGTTGCGCGGGTGCGTGAAGAGCTTGCCTACCCGATCATGATCACGCCGTTCGCGCAGTTCGTGGGGACGCAGGCTGTGTTGAATGTGATGTCAGGTGACCGCTACTCGGTGGTGCCGAATGAAATTAAGAAGTATGTGCTGGGGTACTACGGCAAACTTCTTGGCCCGATTGAACCAGAGTTGCGCGAGAAGATCATTGCGAATGGCGCCTCAGATATCGCGCTTGAGCCAGCAGTTGTTGAGCCGATGCTTCCAGACCTTCGCAGGCGCTACCCGCACGACAGCATCGACGACTTGCTTCTGCGAGCCATGTTCGCTGGTACGCAAGTCGACGAGATGAAGAAGACTGTGGCGTCAGGCGGCAACCCGGACGAAATTTCACGGCCGGTGCTCAACCTCATCAAGTCGCTCTATGAGATGAGCAGCACAGGTACACACACAATCAACGCAGGAAACTTGCACATTAACCTCAACAAGGGAGTGAACGAACATGTCGCTTAATCCACCTGACATTGCAGAGCTCAAGGCCATCGTCGACTGGGTCAACCTCACCGAAGACGTCCGAGAGCTGTCCATTAAGTTCGACTCCGTGGAACTGTTCATCTCCCGAGACCGAACCAGCTCTTCAACAGCACCTGCTGCAGTAGCCCCCACGGCGGCTCCGTCTGCGGCCCCGGTCGCCCCTGCGGTCGCAGCGGCAGCTGTGCCGGCTCCGGTTGCGGCTCCGGCACCCGCTCCTGCATCCTCAGCGAATGGGGGCGGTTTCTCTGAAGATTCGTTGGCTGCTGATGAAGTAGTAGTCAAGGCGCCAATGGTGGGTGTGTTTTACGCGGCACCGAAGCCAGGTGACCCAGCGTTCGTCACTGTGGGTGATGCTGTCACAACGTCAACAGTCGTTGGCATCGTCGAGGTGATGAAACTCATGAACAACCTCGAAGCCAAGGTTGAGGGCACAGTCGTCAGGATCCTCGTCGAGAACGAGAATCCGGTGGAGTACGGTCAGCCGCTGATGGTCATTAAGCGCAATGGCTGAACCACTGAAAAGCGTACTCATTGCGAACCGTGGTGAGATTGCGCTCCGCATCATCCGGGCGTGCAAAGAGCTTGGGATTCGCAGCATACTCGCCTACTCGGAAGCTGACGCCGATTCTCTTCCGGTGAAGCTCGCTGATGAGGCGGTGTGTATTGGTCCCGCAGCGGTGAGATTGAGCTACCGGGATGCCCGGGCAATTATCAGCGCTGCGCACGCATTCAAGGCGGATGCAATCCATCCCGGATATGGCTTTCTCTCTGAGAACCCTGATTTCGCGGCGCTCTGTGAGCAAGAGGGTGTTCGGTTCGTTGGTCCCTCCTCTGAAATTATTCGACGCATGGGCGACAAAATTGAAGCGAAGATCATCGCTCGTCGAGCCGGTGTTCCCACTGTGCCCGGATCTCTTGGTGCCATTGCCGAGTTTGCTGAGGCCCGTGAGGTGGCAAACGAAGTCGGCTTCCCGCTGCTCATTAAGGCGGCCGCAGGGGGTGGCGGCCGTGGGATGCGTGTGGTTGAGACGGCAGAAACACTTGAGCGAGATCTCACCGAGATCATGTCAGAGGCAGAAGTCGCATTTGGTGACCCATCTGTGTATATCGAGCGATACCTGACCGATATTCGATACATTGAAATTCAAGTCATTTCTGACGGCGTCACGGTGCTCGATATCGGGGAACGCGACTGCACCGCTCAACGACGAAACCAGAAGCTCGTCGAAGAGTCGCCTTCGCC
>JAAZFP010000231.1 GCA_012511645.1 Microbacteriaceae bacterium | reverse complement strand
TCGCGGCCGACACTCCGTTCGCGATCTCATACGGGGCATACCAGCTCGCGAGCGTGTAGAAAATGGTCGACTGTGCGCCCATATAGAGCGATACCTGCCAGGCCACTGGATCGCGCCAAATGCGGCGTGCGACCCCTGTACTTGGAGCCGTGGCAGCAGCTGGCGCCTGAGAGTGTTGTGCAGCAGCGGCCATCAGTGTGGTGCGACGTCGATTGGCAATGATCCACACGACCAGAGCAATGGGAATGGGCGCGCCCATGGCAACGAGCGCCACGCGCCAGCCTGCTGGTTCGCCACTCGCGAGGGGCAGCTGGGAGATCGGCACCGCGACTCCCGCACCAACCGCGGCCATGCCCCCAAGCAGCGCCGTGTAGAGCCCCATGAGCAACGGCACGCGGCCCGGGAAGTCACGCTTGATGACGGCCGGCATGAGCACGTTCGCGACGGCGATGCCGATGCCGATCAGCACGGTGCCGAGCCAGAGGTTCGCCTGAGTGCCGGGGAGCGAACGCCACACGGTGCCCGCGGCAAACGCGACGAGCGACCATGACACAGTGTTCGTCATGCCAAAGCGGGCGCTCAGCCAGTGAGAGAACGGCGAGACGCAGCCCCACGCGATGAGGGGGAGCGCGCCGAGCAGACCGAGCATCGCCGGTGAGATACCCTCATCGGAGCCGATCTCGTCGAGCAGCGGACCGACGCCGGTGATGGTCATGCGCAGGTTTGCCGCGACGAGCAGCACGGCGACGAACAGCAGTGTTCCCGCGGCGCGGGGCTGCAGATCGGTCGGTCTCGGCGGTGAGGTGCTCACCTGCGCACTCTATCGTGTCGGGCACCACACAGCTGAGCGAGACCCGCCAAAAACGAAGGTGGGGAGCAATCGATGCTCCCCACCTTCACTGGTGTGTCTGTCACTACGCGGATGCGCCCGACGCCGCATCCGAGGCGGCTGCGGCAGCCTCGGCATCGCGGATCGCGCCGGTGTGCTGCTTCGCACGCTGAATCTCAGCGTAAATGTGGTGACGCAGCTCGGTGAAGCGTGGCAGTGCACGCGTCGAGAGCTGGTCGCGCTCGTCGGGCAGGTCGATCGTGATGTCCTCTTGCACCACCGTGGGGCGGTTTGAGAGCACGATCACGCGCTGCGCGAGGTAGACCGACTCATCGATGTCGTGCGTGACAAAGAGCACGGTCACGCCGAGCTCCTTCCAAATCTTGCGCACGAGATCTTCGAGGTCAGCGCGAGTCTGCGCATCGACCGCTGCGAAGGGCTCATCCATGAGCAGCACCTGCGGGCGGTAGGCCACGGCGCGCGCAATGGCAACGCGCTGCTGCATGCCACCCGACAGCTGCCACGGATACTTGTTACCCGCATCCTCGAGGCCTACGGCCTTGAGCGCCTCGGCCGTGCGCACCTGGCGCTCAGCCTTCGGCATGCCCTGGCTCTTCAGCGGCAGCTCGACGTTGGCCTGCACCGACATCCAGGGGTAGAGACTGCGCCCATACTCCAGAAACACGACGGCCATCGTCTTGGGTGGGCCGGTGATTTGCTTGCCCTCAAGCTCGAGGCGACCTCCCGTCGGAGGCAGCAGGCCCGCGATGCACTTCAGCAGCGTGGTCTTGCCCGCACCCGAGGGGCCGACGATGCACACGAGCTGACCCTTGCCAATGGTGAAGGTGAGGTCGCGAACGGCCTCAACCGCTTCAGCGGTCGGCGGTGGAGTCGTCGGCGGCACTGGCGTCGGTAGCCTTGTTGCGAACCTGCGCCTTGAACACAGTGTGCCGTATGCCTCGGTGGTGCTCGCGCTCACCCCCACCACTCTCTACCTGCTTGGCCGACACAGGGTCGGCCCGCTGGCATCGTTTGCTGACATGGCTGTTATTGCGAAGATTGCGCGTGAGCACGCGCATGCTGACCTCAGCCAGGCTGGTGTGCTGAAACACCTCACCATTGTGAATGACGTGGACGGGGCAGAGTACGTCTATGAGGTGAAGCCGCTGGGTAGCGGCGTTGGCTCGGTGGTGCGTGATCTGGGGAATGACGCGTCGTAGCATCCGAGATGTCAGTCGGTGCCGATAGCGTAGAACGGGAGAAATGATCCCCCTGTCTTGACTCGATGCCGGTGTCGAGTGTCACAAGCAGAGGCGCACCGAAAGGCGGCACCAATGAGCGATGTGAGATGCCCTCACTGCGGCGAAGTATTCACGATTGATGAAGCGAGCTACGCCGACATTGCTCGTCAGGTTCGTGACTCTGAGTTTGAAAAACAGGTGCACGAGCGACTCGCGCTGGCAGAGCAGGAGAAGCAGCGGGCGCTTGAACTTGCGGAGGCGAAATCAGCAGCTGCACTGCAGCAGGCATCCGCAGCGAAAGACTCAGAGATTCTTGAGCTGAAGGCCAGGCTTGATGCGGGTGAGACGGAGCGCAAGCTCGCGGTGACCGAGGCGCTGGGCCAGGTAGAGAAGGAGCGTGACGCACTTAAAGCTCACCTCGAGCGCGCGCTCGAAGACAAAGCGAGCGCGGTCGAGCTCATCACCTCGCAATCGGCTGCGCAGTTGCAGAAGGCTGTCGCAGAGAAAGACGCGGCGATCGTTGAAATGACGTCTCGCCTCGAATCAATCGAAGCGAAGCAGGAGCTCGCACTGAATCAGGCTGTCACCACGGTTGAGAAGCAGCGCGATGACTTAAAGAACGAACTCGAGCGCACCGAACTCGAGAAGAAGCTCGCGGAAACAGCGCTCAAAGAGAAATATGAGACACAGCTGAAAGACCGCGACGACGCCATTGAACGACTGCGTGATATGAAGGCGAAGCTTTCGACCAAAATGGTTGGTGAGACGCTCGAACAACACTGCGAGATCGAGTTCAACCGCATCCGTGCTACCGCGTTTCCCTACGCCTATTTCGAAAAAGACAATGATGCGAGCTCTGGCAGCAAGGGCGACTTCATTTTCCGTGACATGGA
>JAAZFP010000230.1 GCA_012511645.1 Microbacteriaceae bacterium | reverse complement strand
GCTGTTCGCTCACCCCTCAAGCCTACCGCGCTTGGTGCACAGCTGAGGCGAGTAGAATGATGTGGTCGCGGGGCGCGGCGTCAGATCCATTTGACAGGAGCAACACGCAACACATGTGCGGCATCGTCGGCATCGTTTCCACCGGTCACGTGAACCAGCAGATTTATGACAGCTTGCTGCTGTTGCAGCATCGCGGTCAAGACTCGACGGGCATCGCAACTGCCGACGGCAGCCAGTTTCACATGGTGAAGGCGCGCGGCCAGGTGCGCGAGGCCTACCGCACGCGCGATATGCGCTCGCTGCTCGGCAACGTCGGGCTGGGCCACGTTCGATACGCCACGAGCGGCGCCGCGGCGAACGAAGAAGAGGCGCAGCCCTTCTATGTGAACGCGCCGTACGGTCTGATCCTCGTGCACAATGGCAACCTGACGAACACGCGCGAGCTCATGGCCGAGCTCTACAACGTTGATCGTCGGCACCTCAACACGCACTCCGACACCGAGCTGCTGCTGAACGTGCTCGCGAATGAGCTGCAGCAAAGCGCGACGGGGCTCTCGCTCAGCCCTGAGCAGGTGTTTGCCGCGGTCACGCGGGTGCACGAGCGCGTCGAGGGCTCGTATGCGGCGATCGCGCTCATTGCGGGCCACGGGCTGCTCGCGTTTCGCGACCCGTTCGGCATCAGGCCGCTCGTGCTGGGCCGCCGCGATGGTGAGCACGGCCGCGATGAGTGGGTGGTGGCGAGCGAGTCGCTCGTGCTCGAATCGGGTGGCTATGAGATCGTGCGCGACGTCGAGCCCGGCGAGGCGCTGCTCATCACCCCCGATGGCGAGCTGCACAGCCAGCAGTGCGCGACCCAAACGCGACTGCTGCCGTGCTCATTCGAGTACATCTACCTGGCGCGACCCGACTCGGTGCTGAGCGGCATCTCGGTGTATGACGCGCGCCTGCGCCTCGGCGATGTGCTCGCTGAGCAGATTGCTACCGAGATTCCGGCGGGCGACATCGATGTGGTCATGCCGATTCCCGATTCGTCGCGGCCGAGCGCGATGCAGGTCGCCCAGCAGCTCGGCATCGAATACCGCGAGGGCTTCTTCAAGAACCGCTATGTCGGCCGCACGTTCATCATGCCGGGGCAGGCGGTGCGCAAGCGCAGCGTGCGTCAGAAGCTCAACGCAATGAGCACCGAGTTTCGCGGCAAAAATGTGCTGATCGTCGACGACTCCATCGTGCGCGGCACCACGTCTCGCGAGATCGTCGAGATGGCCCGCACCGCTGGCGCCAACTCAGTGACCTTTGCGTCAGCTGCTCCCCCGGTGCTCTACCCCCACGTCTATGGCATCAACATGCCAACGCGCGCCGAGCTCATCGCGCACGACCGCACCAATGACGAGGTCGCGGCGGTCATGGGCGCCGATCACCTCGTCTATCAGACTGTTGAGGGCATGAACCGAGCGATCTTGTCGGGTCAGAGCACGGTCACCGAACTCGAAGAGTCGTGCTTCACCGGCGAATATCTTGCCGGCAACGTCGACGCTGAGTACCTCGCCTGGCTCGAGGCGAACCTGGTCAGCTAGACCGGGAACCTCGCCAGCGAGACCTCGTTAGCGAGAAGAGAACCTACTCGGCGCTGCCCGAAGCGCGCTTCTCAGCAGCGGCGCGCAGCGCGTCGGCCTCAGCCTTCGCTGCTTCCGCCTCGGCTTTGGCCTTCGCGAGCTCATCGTCAGCGACTGAAGCTGCGGGTGCAGCCGGTGGCACCACGGGCGCGGCCGGAGCTGCAGCAGCCGTTTGATCGGCCTTGCCCTGATCCTTCGCATCGCCGTCGTCACTCGTCGTGACTTCCTTCTTCAGGATCTTCATCGACTGGCCGAGGCTGCGGGCAAGAGCAGGGAGTTTCGGAGCACCGAACAACAACAGCACGATAAAGAGGATGACGAGCAGGGTAGGACCTGACAGGTTTCCAAACATGGGGCTCCGATCGATTGTGTCGACGCTATCTTACGTCAGTCTGCACCGCGATTGCTGCGCCCTTGGAGCGCGAGGCGATGATTCCCAGCAACAGTGAAACAAGTGCACCGACCGTGAGCCCGATGACGCCGCCCGCGACGAGCGCGACGCCAGCTGCTTGACGCAGCTCATAGTTCGCCCCCTCTTCAACGGGGAAAAACAGGCTTGCGATGAGCCCGACAATGGCGCCGAGAATCGTCGCCCCAACGATGATGCGACCGTATCGCACCGAACGCTGCAGCCCCACCTCAATGGGGGCGTGCTGAGTTTCCTTCGGTTCGGGTTGCTCAGCTACAGCCTCAGCCTGCTCAGCAGGTTCGGTCGGCAGGGCAGCCGCGGGCAGGTCGGCATCGCCAGCCAGATGCGCGTCGTTCGTCATGCGTCTATTCTCTCAGGCTTCGCTGGGCGCCGGCTCACTGCTGGCGAGCAACGGCAGCACGGGCGACAGATCGGCGCGCGTGCCAGATGCCACCGCACGCGCCTCGGCGAGCGCGTCGACCCAGGCAAGCGAACCGGTCGCGAGCGCGATCCACGTCGCCGCATCGGTTTCGACCACGTTTGGCGGTGTGCCACGGGTGTGCCGCGGGCCCTCGATGCACTGGGTGACGCCGAACGGTGGCACCCGCACCTCAACAGCGTTGCCCGGCGCGCGCTCGGCGAGTTCTTCGAGCAGGTATCGCACGGCGGTCGCCAGCGTCTGGCGAGCCTGATCCCCGCCCAGCACGGCCATGACCGCTGCCCTGCCGTCACTCTCGCTGATGCGTCGCTTTGCCACACGCCAACCCTACCCGGCCAGCTAGGCTGGAGTCGTGAAGATTCTCGTGCTTGGTTCGGGTGCCCGTGAACATGCGATCGTGCTGTCGCTGCTTGGTGAAGCAGTCGACCATGAGGTGGTGTGCGCGCCCGGCAACGCCGGGATCGCGGCGAGCGGGGTCGAAACCCCAGCGCTCGATATTGTCTCCCCCGACGTGGTCGCCGAGTTTGTGCAGCAGCGCGGTTTTGACCTAGTCATCATCGGGCCCGAGGCGCCGCTCGTTGCTGGTGTGGCTGATCCGCTGCGCGAGCGCGGAGTGCCGGTGTTCGGGCCTGGCAAGGCCGCGGCTCAGCTCGAAGGGTCGAAGGCATTCGCGAAGCGCATCATGGCCGAGGCTGGTGTGCCAACGGGCCGCGCAACCCACGTCTCAAATATCTCGCAGGCCGGCGCGGTGCTCGATGAGTTTGGCGCCCCCTATGTGGTGAAGGCCGATGGTCTCGCCGCAGGCAAGGGCGTGCTGGTCACGAGCGATCGCGAGGCGGCGCTCGATCATGTGGCTACCTGGGCCCCGCACGGCGAGGTGCTGATTGAGGAGTTTCTCGACGGCCAAGAGGTCTCACTGTTCTTCTTTGCCGACGGTCACATCGTGGTGCCGCTGAGC
>JAAZFP010000229.1 GCA_012511645.1 Microbacteriaceae bacterium | reverse complement strand
TGGTGGGCCCTGCCGGGATCGAACCGACGACATCCACGGTGTAAACGTGGCGCTCTACCAGCTGAGCTAAAGGCCCCTCGTCCGCGAAACGGACTTCACCATACTAGCGGGTGAATGAGTCGCTCGCGAACACGAGAGCCCGCGGCGGGCGAACGATCACCGTGCCGCGGGCTCAGTCGGGGTTCAGAGTGAGGAAATAGCCTCGCGGTACGCCGCGAAATCACGGGCTTCTCCGGGAGAAGTCTCGAAAGACGCGATCACCTTACGGTCGGCTCCAATAATCACCGTTGCTCGGGTCGCGATGCCCCGCTCGTCAACAAACGCGCCATACTCACGTGCAACTGCTCCGTGCGGCCAGAAGTCAGAAAGAATCGAGAACTCATAGCCTTCTTGCTCCGCCCACACCCGGAGGGCGTGCACTGAGTCAACAGAGATACCGAGCAATCGCACCTTCGCGTCGGCGAAAATATCGAGATTATCGCGCAGCTCGCACAGCTCGCCCGTGCAGATGCCCGAAAACGCGAGTGGAAAAAACACGAGCGCTACCGGGCCCTCGGTAACGAGCTCGGACAGCGTGAGTTCTTGACCGTGTTGGTCTGACAGGGTGAAATCTGGCGCGACTGATCCGGGCTCTACAACCATGGGTGGTCTCCTTTGTGATGGGGTTCGATTCTATCGACGCGGAGTGAGCCTGTGTTGCGCAGGATGAGTGTCGCTTCAAGAGCGCGACTATCGTCGGCTGCCGGCGATGCTGCGCAGCAGCCAGGCGATGATCGCGACCACGAGCAGCACCAGGCCAACCCAGAGCAGGAAGTTGACGGCCTCGACGAACCCGCCCACAAGCGCCAGGATGATCGCAACGATGATGATGAGTGCAAATATTCCGTTCATGTAAGCGAAACTACAGACACAAGTGGGGTGATGGCCACCCCCTTGCGCTGTCTGAAGGGGCCGTGGTATCTGGTGCTCCCGGGTGGCGGCAATTCAATTACTGGTCAGTAACTCTTTGCTATGCTCGGAGCATGGCCGACATTCATACACCCGCATACTTCCAGGCGCTCGGCGATGACCGCTATGAGCCCACCGCCCATGCAAGCGGTGCCTGGCGTGAAGATGAGTTGCACCTCGCTCCCGTCGCGGGCCTCCTGATTCATCACATGGACCGCTGGCGTGAGCTGCACACCGACGGCACACTGACCTTCAGCCGCATCAGTATCGACGTGCTGGGGCAGATTGGGCGGGAGACCATCGAGCTTCGCACCGAGGTGATTCGACCCGGCCGCACCATTGAGATGATCGAAACCATTGCCACGATTGCGGGCAGGGTTACCCTGCGAGCTCGTGCGTGGCTGCTGCAGCGCAATGACACCGAAGCGGTTGAAGGCACTGCGTTTCCTGCCATGCCCACGATTGACAGCTGTTCTGGTGACGCATGGCTCAAAGGCTGGGGCGGTGGTTTCATCTCGAGCATCGACGCGAGACAGGCACTTGACTCGGCGCCTGGAAACGCGCGTGCGTGGGTGTCGAGCGAGTTGTCGCTGGTCGAGGGAGAAGCAGTCTCGCCGCTTGCTGACTTTTGCAAGCTCCTCGACACGGCGAATGGGCTCGCAATTCGTGCAGACCCCACCCAGTGGATGTACCCGAATGTTGACCTGACCCTGCACCTGTTTCGCCAGCCGATTGGCACGACCGTCGGGTTCGACACCAGGGTTGCCTTTGGTCCCGAAGGGGTTGGTGTCACGAGCAGCGTGGTGCACGACGTGAACGGCCCTGTGGCCACCCTGCAGCAGTCACTGACGGTGCGGCGCATGCCAGAGGGCGGAATGTAGTCGTCGACTCCGGATACGGGTCGCAGATCGAGCTTCTGGCTCAGGCCGCTGGCTGCGGCACGAACGACACTCGGTCGGTGAAGGCATCCTTTGGTACGAAGCACAGCAGCACTGCAGCGACGAGCGCAGTCACACCACAGATCGCCCACACCGAGAAGTATCCACTCAGAGAACCAGCAGTGCCCGCGGCGTCAGCGGCTACGCCCGTTGCACCCTGCATGAGCACAATGCCAAACACGGCTGAGGCGATCGCCCCTCCTACCGTTTTCACCGAGTTCGTGAGCCCTGTCGCGACACCAGTCTGCGTTGCAGGGGCGGCAGATGCGGCCGCTGCTGGAAGCGCCGCAACGAGCGCACCAGAGCCCAGGCCGGCGATCATCATGTTGGTTACCAGCTGCTGGTAGCTGTCGTGGAACGGCAGGAACAGCAGGTAACCGAGCCCAACGAGGCCTGCAGCACCAATCAGCGTGATGCGCGGTGAGATCCACTGTGAGAACTTGGGGAAGAGCAGCGCGCCAGCGATCATGCCGATGAGGTAGAGCCCGATAATCAGTGAGGTTGCAAAACCGGTCGTACCGAGGCCGTAACCATAGACTTCTGGATCGGTTCTCGCGAACGTTGAGAGCGGAGCCTGTGCGCCAAGCACACTGACCCCGAAGAGGCCCGCGGTCAAAAACACCGGCGCAAGCGCGGGTGAACGGAACATGCGCACATCGATCAGGGGATCCGGGTGCTTCAGCTCGTAAAGCACAAATGGAACGACGAGCACCACTCCGAGCACCACGACTGACCATGCCAGCGGATCGGCAGGGCCATTGAGTCGCAGCAGACTGAGGCCGCCGGTGAAGGCAATCAGTGCAATCGAGATAAGCGAAAGGCCGACAAGATCGAGCTTTCCACCCTGATGATCTGTTGATTCCTTGACCCCAAATTGAATGACGAAATAGCAGGCGACCACGAACAGGGCTGGGACGAGCAGCACGATCCACAGTGGCAGCGAGTCGACCAACTGCCCGCCGAGAAGGGCGCCGGTGATCGCGCCAGCTTCAAGAGTCGCCACGAGAATGCCAGCGGCCTTCGCCGTGAGCAGAGAGCCGCCCTCGCGGTTTCGGGTGCGCGACCAGATGATCGCGATCTCGAGGGGCAACCAGACGACATAGAACCCCTGCAGGGTCCACGCGATCAGAAAGACGGTGAAGGAGTCGGTGAAGGGCAGCGCGATCGAAGCGAGTGCGGTGAGTGCCGTCGACCAGAGCAGCATACGCTTGTGCCCAAACATATCGCCGAGCTTCGCGAACGCAGGCACGACGAGCGCCGAAAGCATCAGCTGCGTGCCCTCAAACCAGTTCACGTCGGCGTCGTGAATGCCGAGGTGCCGGGCGATGTCGGTGAGCATTGGCGTGTAATAGCCCTGCAATATGCCGCTCGTGAACTCGACAAAGGCGAGAAAACCAACAATTCCGGCCAGGGGGCCGAGCTTTACGCGGGATCGTTTCGCCCCGACGGCAGTTGTGCTCATGCGGGCATGCTCTCGATGAGTGCGCGGTGAAAGAGCTCTCCGCGGTGCAGTTCGTCGATGGCGACACGCTCATCGATTCCGTGGATCGTCGCGCGCAACTCGGCGCTCATCATCAGCGGCGCGAACCGATAGGTGTGGGCGCAGTAGCGGTGAAAATAGCGAGAATCGGTTGCAGCCATTGTGACATAGGGCACGGTGATTGCTGCGGGGTGCGATGCATGCACTGCGTCTGCTATCAGTGCAAATTGTGGCGCATCACTGGGAGACTCGGGGGAGGCGTCGTTCCCCTCGAGTACCTCGATGGTGATATCTGGATCGGCGATCCTTCTGCGGAGTGTGTCAACCGTGCTCTGCACCGTCTCGCCGAGCGCCAACCGGAGGTTCACGGTGGCGCTCGCTTGTGACGCCAGCACGTTGTTCGCGGTGCCGCCATCGAGTCGAGTCGGGGCGATGGTGGTGCGCACCATCGCTGCCGCTTCGCCACCGAGCAGGGCAAACACTCGCGCGTTGAGCCAGGGCCACCGCGCGAGCACCGGGTAGAGCACTTTGCCCGCGCCCGAGGCGCGCCGGGAGAACAACCCGAGCATGCGAGGAATCGCCTTCGGTGCCTTCGCGCGGAACGTGCCAGGGGTGAGTGCGGTAACGGCTTTGGCGACCCTTCCGACCGCCGTGAGCGGTGGTGGCACTGATGCGTGGCCGCCCTCGCTGCGTGCGGTCAATCTGACGCTCGCGATGCCCTTCTCGCCGACACCCACCATTGCTGCATCCCCAGTGACGAAGGGCAGTGGCGCGCTCGTTACTGCGCCGCCCTCATCAAGCACCATCCACGGAGTGATCCCGCGCTCTTGGAGCAGATCTGAGATCTCGCGCGCAGCGTTCCCAAACGTCTCTTCGTTGCCTCCGAACGAAAGGTACACGTCGCGGGTCGGCATGAACCCTGCAGCGAGCAGGTTTTCGACGGCATCGAGCACCACCACCATTGGGCCCTTGTCATCAAGCGCGCCACGACCGAAAACCCAGCCGTCTGCGATCGTGCCTGTAAACGGGGGATACGTCCACGGATCTGTTTCGTCGACCGGAACGACGTCGTAGTGGGCCATCAATACCAGTGGATCCCCGACGGCCCCGGGGGCCTCCCAGCGGAACAGCAGACCAAAGTCACCCGTTCGCTCGCGCTCAAGGTGCGTGTGCACCAGCGGGTAGAGTTCCTCGAGCAGCACGATGAACTGCTCGAATGGTTCGTTACCCCGTTGCTCCAACTCAGCGGAGACCGTCGGCAGCTGAATCATGCGCGACAGCCGATCCTCGATGCCTGGTCGCGGCGCTACATGAAGGCTCATGCCCAAAGCGTAGTGGATATGTGGGGCTGGTTGGCCAGGTTCAGACTACGGAGTCGTGGTCGGTGAAGCGATCACCCAATCAGGCAACATGGTGACGATCTGATCAAGCAGCGTAGCCTCATCACACTGCACCTCGCCGTTGATCCAATCGATCAGGCTGGCTAACACTCCAGCAGCAATGTATTTTGCTGCAAATACTGGGTTGATGCCCTCTGGGACGAGGGGGCCAACGCTCTCGAGTGCACCCTCTGCCATGATTTCGCAGACTTCCCACTGGGCGCTGATGGTTGCACCGCCGCCGAGTACTGCTGCATACAGATTGCGGCGTTGTTGAAACTCTTGAATGAGCATCTCCGTGCTGGAGCGGGCTGCCTCTTCTGCGCCGCCTTTTTCGCGGAGCTCAGCGTCACGCTGCTGGAGTTCGACGTAGAGTTCTCGAACGAGCTGCACAGCGACATCGCCAAGATCTTTGAACTGGGAGTAGAAACTACTGCGACTCAATTGTGCTTCGGAGACGATGCCTGCGACGCTGAGGTCGGTGCCTGCTGCGCCGAGACGCTCGATAGCGCTAAGGATTGAAGCGCGGGTTCGCGCGGGTCTCGGGTCGGGGGATCTTGTGGATCCAGTACGTGCTATCACCCTTGGGAGTGTAACAAAAGAGACACAATATTTGCTGGGAGCTTATCAGCGTAGAGAGTCATGCAACTGGGTGGTTTCCAGCATGAAATCCACCCAGTTGCAGTGCAGGGCGAGTTAGGATCGCGTCACGATGGTGGTGCGCGGAAGCGACTGCAGCACACCGTGGCTCACAGAGCCGAGAAGCAGACGCGAGAGGCCTCCGCGGCCCCGGCTACCCACAACGATCGTGTCGGCATATTCAGCCGCTTGCAACAGTGCGGCAACCGGTGGCGCCTGCACAATCTTGCGTTCGATCATCAGATCCGGGTAGCGTTCAGCGAACCCAGCAGTGCCGATCGCAATTGCTTCTTCAGCGGCAGTACGCTGAGACTCGACGAGCTCTTCGCTCCACAGGTACTCGAGGCCCGGGGTCAGCGGCGGCATCCAGGCGTAGACGGCGATCAGTGGCACGCCGCGAGATGACGCCTCTTCCGCGGCAAAAGCGAGTGCCGTTTGTGCTGCATCGCTGCCATCAATGCCGACGACGACGCCGGGTCGAACCTCACCCTCAACTTCAAAGGGAACCACCGCGACGGGGCAGTGTGCCACTGCGGCAATCTTCACCGCACGCGTACCGAAGAAGGAGCCCGCGAAGCGGCTGCCCGCGTGTGCGCCGAGCACCACAAGATCAGCTCGCTTCGAGGCCTCCTCGACCTCAGCAATCGGGTGACCGACCACCGCGGTGCCCGTGATCACGCCTCCGAAACCTGCGGCAATTGCGTACTCACGCTCAGCTTCAAGCATCTGTTCAGACGCCTGCTGCGCTTCGCTCAGAAATGCGACGCTCTCGCTCAGAAAGGAATCGTCGGCAACGTGAAGCAACTCGACGTGAGCTCCGGTCTGTGCTGCGCGACGAAGACCCCAGTCGAGCGCGACGCGGCTCTGCTCAGATCCATCGACTCCGATGATGTATTTCTCGGCCATGGTGGTTGCCTTTCTCAGTGTTGCGACGGATGAGGTGAGTTACTGGGTGCGAGCAGGAAGCTGAGCAGGATGGCTGCCGGCGAGCTGCTCGATGATGCGAACCACCTGGCAGCTGTAGCCATACTCGTTGTCATACCAGACGTAGACGACGGCACTATCACCGCTGGAAATAGTGGCGAGACCGTCAACGATGCCTGCGCGGTTTGACCCCACGAAGTCGGTGGAGACGATTTCGGGAGACTCGACGTAGTCGATCTGAGTACGCAGCGCGCCGGTGAGTGACACCTCCGACAGGCGACCGTTGATCTCTTCGCGAGTGACGTCACGGTCGAACTGCAGGTTGAGCACGGCCATTGACACGTCTGGCGTCGGAACGCGAATGGCATTGCCGGTCAACTTGCCAGCGAACTCGGGCAATGCCTTCGCCACGGCAGACGCTGCGCCGGTCTCAGTGAGCACCATATTGAGTGCTGCCGAACGGCCGCGTCGATCGCCCTTGTGGAAGTTGTCAATCAGGTTCTGATCGTTGGTGTAAGCGTGAACGGTCTCGACGTGACCCTTGGTGACACCAAACGAATCGTTCAAGACCTTCAAGACCGGGGTGATGGCGTTGGTGGTGCACGACGCAGCTGACACAATTCGGTCGCTATCGGTGATCTTGTCGCTGTTGACGCCGTAGACCACGTTCAGCATGTCACCCTTGCCTGGTGCGGTGAGCAGAACGCGGGAAATGCCAGGGTTCTTGAGGTGCTGCTCGAGCCCCTCCGCGTCGCGCCAGCGGCCCGTATTGTCAACGAGGATTGCGTTCTCAATGCCGTACTGTGAGTAATCGACGGTCGATGGGTCGTCTGAGTAGATCACCTGGATGCGCACGCCGTTGGCGAGGATCGCATTCTCGTCTTCGAGCACCTTGATGGTGCCATTGAACGGGCCGTGTACCGAATCGCGGCGCAAGAGGTTTGCGCGCTTGACCAGGTCGTTCTCTGCTCCCTTGCGCACCACAATCGCGCGAAGGTTGAGCGTGTTGCCACTGCCTGAGTGATCAATGATGATGCGGGCCAGCAGTCGGCCGATGCGGCCGAAACCATAGAGCACCACATCGGTCCCGGTGCTCTGGTCGGCGTCAAGCGCAGGGGCAAGCTGCTCACGCAAGAAAGCGACCAAGTCGCTCTGACCTGACTCACGGAACCCCTTAGCGAGCAACGCGAGATCGACCGAGACCGGTCCGGGCTGAATCGCCGTAAGCGCCTCAACGATGGCGCTTGTTTCGGTCAGCGGAAGCTCAACCTCGTCAATTTTGCGAGCGTAGCTGTGCGCACGAATAATGTCGATTGCGGAACGGCCGACCAGGCTGCGGCCGTGCACCGACATGACGACGTCCCGTCCACGATAGAGCTGACCGATCTGCGGAATCATTTGCTCCGCGAGTTGTTGCTTGGCGTTCCATGCTTCGAGGTGTGCATCAGCGCGCTGCTTCATGTGAACAGTGAGTCCCTTCTTGGATTGGACAAATATCGGCCTGCCCGCCGCGGCGCGAGGGCGCCCTCCCTCTAGTATCCCACGCAATGGATGCCACAGCTGCTGAAACGGCTCAAACCGGTGAACTGCTCCGATACCCTCGAACCATGAGCGCATCAACATTGAGTGACGTGATTCAGGTTGCTGAGCAACTGTGGCCCGCAGGCACCGCTGAACCTTGGGATCGGGTGGGGCTCGTGACCGGTGACCCAAGCGCCCGAGTTCGCAAGGTGCTCCTCGCAGTAGATGCGGTTCGCGCGACCGTCGATGACGCATTGGGATGGGGCGCCGATCTGCTCATGACTCACCATCCACTGCTGTTGCGAGGCGTGCACAGCGTCGCCGAAAACACCGGCAAGGGGGCAATGATTGCTGATTTGATTCGTGGCAACTGCGCGCTCTTCACCGCGCACACGAACGCTGACCAGCCCGACGGTGGGGTCTCAGCTGTCATTGCTGAACAGCTCGGATTGCAGCAGTGCGAACCGATCATTCCTGCGGAGGGTCCCGGCGAACACTTCGGCCTCGGGCGAACTGGGAGACTCGAACCAGCGGTGACGCTGCGTGAATTTGCGGAGCGGGTTGCGCGGGTGCTTCCGGCGACTGTCTCTGGTGTTCGTGTTGCGGGCAACCCCGAACGCATGGTCACGAACATCGCAGTGTTGGGCGGAGCCGGCGACAGTGTGCTTGATCACCCTGCGGTGCGCGCCAGTGACGTCTATGTCACTTCTGACCTGCGGCACCATCCTGCGCAAGACTCTCTCGAGCTTTCGCTCGTGGCGCCGGGCCCCGCGCTGATCGATGTTGCCCACTGGGCTTCCGAGTCACTCTGGCTTGACGGCGCGGCCAAGCGGCTCGGCGAGGAGCTTCCGAATGTTGAATTTCGAGTCAGCCAGGTGCGCACTGATCCTTGGGACTTCGCAGTAGGCTGTGACGCATGAAGGCCAGCCCGCGCCAGCAGACACTGCTGCTGAATTTGCAAGACCTCGACACGCTGCTCGCTCGTTTGCGGAGGCGTCGAGAGCAACTTCCCGAACGTGCGCAACTGGTTACGATCGACGGAAGAGCTGCTGACGCCAAATCAGAATTCATGGCGGTGCAGCGTGAGCGTGACACTCAGAAGGCAGAGATCGATCGCCTCGAGAGCGACGTCGCCACGGTGCAGCAGCGCATCGAGCGTGATGACCAGTTGCTTGCCGTGAGTACGTCGGCAAAAGAAGCCCAGGCGATCGAAGGCGAGCTTGAGGTGCTGCGTCGACGCAAATCAGAGCTCGAAGATCGCGAGCTCGAGCTGATGGAGACGGACGAACAGGCCGCGAAACGCTTTGATGCTGCCGCGGGGCGACTCAGCGAGATCGATCAAGAGCGTGCTGCGTTGGCTGCGGAGTTGGCCGCAGGTGAGCGCGAGATCGATCGTGAGATCGCCGAAGCAACTGAGGAGCGCGCAGGCCTTTCTGCTGAGGTGCAGGGGGACCTGCGTGAACACTACGAACAATTGCGTGCGCGGCACGGCATTGCCGTCGCGCGACTTCGAGGCAACGTGTCAGAGGCGAGCAACATGGAACTGGCGCCAGCTGAACTCGCCGCGGTGCGCGAGGTGCCAGCAGACGAACTTGCGTACTGCCCCCAGAGTGGTGCGATCCTCGTCCGCGTCGACGAGTAGGGGAATGGGTCAGCTATACGCTGCGCGAACCGCTGAGTGCAAAAGCCTTTTCTGGCCTTCGTGCGGTTCGGCGGCGAGACCGTCTCGGTCTCGCTCTTCAAAGGGGAATGGGCCAGCTATACGCCGGGTCCTGTCTTAGTACGGTCATCTCTCTCGACCCACCATTACTGACGGGTTCTAGCGGCCTACCCGAAGACTCGGCGAGGAGCGTCAACGTCTTCTGTCTGGCCTTGCTGCGAACGAGGTTTACCTAGCCGCCCGTGTCGCCACGAACGCTGGTGGTCTCTTACACCACCCTTTCACCCTTACCGCGCCCGTTGCCGAGCGAGGCGGTCTGCTCTCTGTTGCACTTTCTCGCGGGTTACCCCGGGTGGGCGTTACCCACCGTTCTCCTCTGTGCAGCCCGGACGTTCCTCGGCGCGTGTGTCGAGACACCGCGACGCGACCGTCCGCTGGCCCATTCCAGCTACGATTCTAGTTGACACAGGGTGCGGCGAGGAGGCCGAACGATATGGGTAACGGTTTCGAAGGTAAGGTCGCGGCAGTGACCGGCGCCGCGAGCGGGATCGGCAGGGCGGTCGCGGTCGAGCTTGGGCGCCGTGGTGCAACCCTGGCTCTCGCCGACTGGGACGAACAGGGGCTCGAAGAAACCCGCTCATTGCTGCCACCAGACACCCTCACGATGAAGGTCGATATGAGCTCGCGGGATCAAGTCGCGGCGTTCGCGACGGCTGCCGTCGAGCGATTCGGCACGGTGCACCAGGTCTATAACATTGCAGGCTTGGGCGGGGGAGCCACCAGCATCGTTGACGAGGACTACTCGGTGTTCGAACGCACCATCGGCGTGAACCTCTGGGGCGTGATTTATGGCACCAAGGAGTTCTTGCCTCACCTCATTGCCTCGGGTGAGGGACACGTCGTGAACATTTCAAGCCTCAACGGCATCATGGCTCAGCCCGGCATCGGCGCCTATTGCACCACCAAGTTTGCGGTGCGTGGCTTTACCGAAACACTTCGTGCGGAGTTGCTGCTTGCTGAGGCCCCGGTCGCTGTGACCGTGGTGCATCCCGGTGGCGTGCGCACGGCCATTCGTGACGCGAAACCGGTGGCTCTGGGAGGCAGGCCCGGGGCGGTCGAAGCGGAGGCTGCGCTCACTGATGCTGAGCGA
>JAAZFP010000018.1 GCA_012511645.1 Microbacteriaceae bacterium | reverse complement strand
TTAATCAACAAGTGTAGATTAGATAGTGTCAAATGACGAGCACACCCCGCTCAAGGAGGGCACACAACATGTGTATTCCCCGTTCTGCAAGACAAAGTCACGATCGTCACCGGTGCGGCGATGGGCACGGGCGAGGCAACCGCCCGCCTCTTCGCGCAGGCTGGCGCCAAAGTAGTGGCCGCCGACTTCAACGAAGAGAAGGGCCAGTCCGCCGCCGATGACATTGTGAAGAACGGTGGCGAGGCATTCTTCGTGAAGGTTGACGTGTCAGATGGCGCGGCAGTCGAGCGCATGGTCGCCGCAACGGTGGAGAAGTACGGCCGCCTCGATGGCGCCGTCAACAACGCCGCGCTCACCCCCGACGACAAGCCCGTTGCCGAGTTCGACGAGGCCTACTGGGATCGCCTCATGTCGGTTGACATGAAGGGTGTCGCGCTCTCGATGAAGCACGAGATCCAGCAAATGCTGAAACAGGGTGGTGGCGGCTCGATCGTCAACATCTCATCGGTGTCCGGCTTCCGCCCGCAACCCAACAACATCGCCTATGTTGCTGCAAAGCACGGCGTCGTCGGCATGACGAAGGTTGCCGCCCTCGAGTATGGCCCCGAGCAGATCCGCGTGAACTCAGTCGCACCCGGCGCAATCGACACCCCGATGCTGCGCGGCGCGCTCGAGCAGTTCGGGCTCGATGAAGAGACCTACGCCCCACAGCTCAGCCTCTTGAACCGCTTCGGCCAGGCCGAAGAGATCGCTCAGGCGAGCATGTGGCTCATCTCAGAGCAGTCGTCATATGTGACCGGTACAACCATTCACGCCGACGCGGGCTACACGAGCCGCTAACGACGGTGCGGTTGCGCGGGCAGTCGCAACACTCACCACACCAGGATCGGGGGCGCTCAGGCGCCCCCTGTTCTGTCCCCTGCGCACACTCGGCCTCAACAAATGCGACGTTGTGTTACAGCCCGGCTTCGTGATCACGTCGCGCACATGCATGCTTGTTCTCATGCCAACACTCGTCGAACCTTCCGTGAACCAGGCCGCCGCCCGCGGTGAGGCTGGTCGCGTGCAACTCACCGACGTTGAGCGCACCTTCCCCACCAAAGACGGATCACGCACGGTGCTGCGCGACGTCACGCTCGACGTCACCCCCGGCGAGATCCTCGCAATCGTCGGCCCCTCGGGCTGCGGCAAGTCAACACTGTTGCGCCTCGTCGGCGGGCTCGACGCACCAACCGCAGGCACGATCGCCCTCGACGACCGCGTCGTGCACGGCCACGACGATGCCACCGCAATCGCGTTTCAAGAGCCCCGCCTGCTGCCCTGGCGCACGATCGCCCAGAACGTGGCGCTCGGCCTCCCCCGCGGCACCAAGGGTCGAGAAGCCAAGGCCCGCGTCGCCGAGCTACTCGAACTCGTGGGCCGCACGCACGCCGCAGATCAGCGCCCCCGCGAAGTGTCGGGCGGCATGGCTCAGCGCGCCTCACTCGCCCGCGCCCTGGCGCGCAGCCCCCGAGTGCTCCTGCTCGACGAGCCATTCGGCGCACTCGACGCCCTCACCCGTCTCAAGATGCACGACCTGTTGCTCGACATTCACCGGGCACAGCCGACGACCGTAATCCTCGTCACCCACGACGTCGAAGAGGCCCTCTACCTTGCCGATCGTGTGCTCTTGCTGCGCAACCTGCACGCAGCCCCAACCGACGAAGACGCCACACCCGAGCGCCCACGCGCCAAGGTCTTGGCTCTCGGGTCATCATCGGGCATCGGCGCCGCTGGCACCTCTCGCACCACCGAACTCACGCTCGAGGCCGAGGCCCCGCAGCGATCCACGAGCGGCTCAATCGCCCGCCTCGTGCCCGTACCAGGCACCCGCCCCCGCGACCGCGGGGCGCGCGCCTTCACCGACCTCCGCACCGGCCTACTCGACGGTCTCGGAGTCCACAAATTCACCACCAAGGAGAACGCATGAGTACCATCACAACCCGTCTTATCTCGGCAACCGCAGCCGCAGGTCTGATGGCGTTCGCCATGGCCGGTTGCGTGCAGGGCGAAGGCAGCTCATCGGGCAGCACCGAGACCGTCGAGGGCGCAGAATGGTCAACGACTACGCTCTCGATCGACTGGGCGACCTACAACCCGCTCAGTCTCGTGATCAAGGATCAGGGCCTGCTCGAAGAAGCGCTTGGCGACACCGTTGAGGTCGAATGGATTCAGTCGGCAGGCAGCAATAAGGCGAACGAGCTGCTGCGCTCAGGCTCAATCGACGTCGGCTCAACCGCAGGCTCGGCAGCGCTTTTTGCACGCGCCAATGGCTCACCCATCCAGGTGATCGACATCTACTCGCAGCCTGAGTGGTCAGCCATCGTCGTGCCCGAGGGCAGCGACATCACCGATGTCTCGCAGCTCGCCGGCACCTCGGTCGCGGCAACCAAGGGCACTGACCCCTACTTCTTCCTGCTGCAGGCGCTCGACACCGCGGGTCTTTCGATCAACGATGTTGAGGTGCAGAACGTGCAGCACGCCGACGGCTGGTCGCTGCTCGCCGGCGGCTCAGTGCAGGCATGGACCGGGCTCGACCCGATCATGGCCGCTGCCGAGGTTGATTCGGGTGCGCAGCTCATCTACCGCAACGTTGACTTCAACACTTACGGCTTCTTGAACGCGACCGAGGACTTCATCACGAACCACGCCGACGTGGCGCAGGTCGTGGTCGACGCTTACGAGCAGGCTCGCGTCTGGGCGCTCGAGCACCCCGAAGAGACCGCTCAGCTGCTCGCCGACGCCGCATCGATCGACATTGAGGTGGCACGACTCGTGATCAATGAGCGTTCAAACCTGGACGTGTCGGGCGTGCCCGGTGAGGCGCAGGTCGAGGTGCTCACCGCAATCTCGCCGATCATCGCCGAATCTGGCGACGTGCAGGGTGGCCAGGCCACCCTCGACAAGGCGATCTCTGAGATCATCTTCGCCGACTTCGCGCTCAAGGCGACGGCGTGACCACACACACCGTCGTGACCGATTCGGCCACAGCCACCACAGGGGCCACGCAGCAGCGTGTGCCCCTGTGGTCGCGTACCTGGGTGCGCATCGCTGGCGGCTTCATCGTTCCCCTCATTATCCTGATCGCTTGGTGGGCGGTCACGGCGTCGGGCATGGTGCCCCCCTACCGCCTGCCCGGCCCCCTCTCAGTGGTTGAGGCTGGCGCCGAACTCATCCAGCGCGGTGAGCTGTGGCTGCACGTCGCGATCTCCGTACAGCGCGTGTTCATCGGCTTTGCGATCGGATCGGTCATCGCCCTGGCGTTTGCCGCAATCGTCGGCCTCTCACGCGTGGGCGCCGCCCTCTTCGCACCGATCCTCGTCGCCATTCGTGCCGTGCCCTCGCTTGCCTGGGTGCCGCTGCTCATTCTGTGGCTCAAGGTTGGCGAAGAGTCAAAGATCACGCTGATCGCGATCGGCGCGTTCTTCCCCGTCTACACGACCGTCGCCGACGCCCTGCGGCATGTGAATCCGCAGCTCGTTGAGGCCGGTCGCACCTTTGGTCTTCGAGGATGGAGCCTCTTCCGCACCGTACAACTTCCAGCCGTCGTGCCGTCGGTGGTGTCTGGCCTGCGCCTCGCACTCGCCCAGGCCTGGCTCTTCTTGGTCGCCGCCGAGTTGCTCGGCGCATCGATGGGTCTCGGCTGGATGCTGAATGACTCGCAGCAGACGGGTCGCGTTGACCGCATTCTGCTGGCAATCGTCTTGCTCGCACTGCTCGGCACCCTCACGAACGCGATCCTGGTGCTGTTTGAAAAGGCCGTGCTGAAGAGGTGGATGTAGTGGCTCACACGGATGGGCACAGCGCCGAGGGCACGCAGGCCGAGGCGCGGCTCAGCGAAACACGCACGTTTGCTCCGCAGGCCTCCTTTGCGGCGCAGGCCAACGTCGACGCATCGATCTACGAAACCGCACACGCCGACCCGGTCGCCTTCTGGGAGGCAGCCGCGCGTCGCCTCGACTGGGTGACCCCGTGGCACACCGCCCACACCTGGCAGCCGCCGGTGCCGGGCGGACCTGGCCCCGATGGCGAGCCCGGGGTGCCCGGCGAACTCAGTGTGCCGAAGGCCACCTGGTTTGAGGGCGGCACGCTCAACGTTGCAGCGAACTGCGTGGATCGGCATGTAGCAGCCGGTCGCGGCGAGAAGGTCGCGCTGTTTTTTGAGGGTGAGCCGGGCGACCGCGTCGCCGTCACCTACGCAGATCTTGAGCGTCGCGTCGCGCAGGCCGCGAACGGGCTGCTCTCACTCGGCATCGAGCCCGGGGATCGCGTCGTGGTGTACCTGCCCGTGCTCATCGAAACCGTCGTGATTACCCTCGCCTGCGCCCGCATCGGCGCCGTGCACTCGCTCGTGTTCGGAGGATTCTCGGCTGACGCGGTGCGTTTTCGCCTCGAAGCCACGGGCGCACAGCTGCTCGTGACAAGCGACGGCCAGCACCGCCACGGCCAGCGCGTCGAGGTTAAGTCGACCGCCGATGTTGCGGCCGAGGGGCTCCCCCACCTCGAGCATGTGCTCGTCGTGCGCCGAACCGGCAGCGAGGTGCCGTGGACCGAGGGCCGCGACGTCTGGTGGCACGACGTCGTTGACACGCAGCCCGACACGCACGAGGCCGAGGCGTTTGACGCCGAGCACCCGCTCTTCATCATTTACACATCGGGCACGACCGGCAAGCCCAAGGGGCTCGTGCACACCTCGGGCGGCTACCTCACGCACGCGAGTTGGGCCCACTGGGCGCACTTCGATGCGAAGCCCGACGATGTGCACTGGTGCACCGCCGACCTTGCCTGGGTCACCGCCCACACCTATGAGATCTATGGGCCGCTGTCAAACGGGCTCACGCAAGTGATCTTCGAGGGCACCCCCGACACCCCCACCCGCGAGCGACACCTCGAGATCATCGAGCGCTACGGCGTGACCGTCTATTACACGGCGCCGACGCTGATCCGCACGCTCATGACCTGGTTCGGCGACACGCTGCCGGATGGGCATGACCTGTCGTCGATCAGGCTGCTCGGCACCGTCGGCG
>JAAZFP010000228.1 GCA_012511645.1 Microbacteriaceae bacterium | reverse complement strand
TCCATTCGGCGTCGCGGTGCTGCGGGCTGCTCGTTTCAGCGTACTCCTGTGGGGGAGGGGATCAGAAAGCGCCCGGCGCGGGTGACCTTCGAAGTGAAGGACACACCCGCACCGGGCGCCTGTTTGCTCAGCGTCTGCGGACGCTTACTCGCTGTTGACCGTTACTCGCCGCCGAGTGCAATGGGTTCGATCGTGACCGGCTCGAGGGTGAGCGACTCACCATCAGTCGCGACATCGACCCGCACGGCCTGGCCGTCGCGCACCTCGCCCGAGAGCAGGGCGCGTGCAAGACGGTCGTCAATCTCGCGCTGCATGAGCCGACGCAGCGGCCGCGCGCCATAGGCCGGGTCGTAGCCGCGCGATGCCAGCCAGGCCCGAGCCGCGGGGGTGACCCCGACGGTGAGCCTGCGATCCTCGAGCCGGTGCTGCAGCCGGTCGACCGACAGCTCAACAATCTGCGCCAGGTCAGCCTCGCTGAGCGGGTGAAAGATCACCATCTCGTCGAGTCGGTTCACGAACTCCGGTTTGAAGGCGCGGCGCACGGTCTCACGCACCGCCTCCTCTTTCTCGACCCATGGCAGCTCAGGATCAATGAGGTACTGCGAGCCGAGGTTCGAGGTGAGGATCATGATGACGTTGCGGAAGTCGACCGTGCGACCCTGACCGTCGGTCAAGCGACCATCATCGAGCACCTGCAGCAGCACGTCGAACACCTCGGGGTGAGCTTTCTCAACCTCGTCAAGCAGCACGACCGAGTAGGGCCTGCGGCGCACGGCCTCGGTGAGCTGGCCACCCTGCTCGTAGCCAACGTAGCCGGGAGGGGCACCGACCAACCGAGACACGGAGTGCTTCTCACCGTATTCGCTCATGTCGATGCGCACCATCGCGTGCTCATCGTCGAAGAGAAACTCGGCGAGCGCCTTTGCGAGCTCGGTCTTGCCGACACCGGTGGGGCCGAGGAACAGGAAGGAGCCCGTGGGCCGGTTGGGGTCAGCGATGCCCGCCCGTGAGCGGCGCACCGCATCGCTCACCGCGGTCACCGCTTCGCTCTGCCCGATCAGGCGTTTGCCGAGTTCGGCCTCAAGCGCAAGCAGCTTCTCAGTCTCGCCCTGCAGCAGGCGCCCGACAGGGATGCCGGTCCACGCCGCAACGACGCCCGCAATGTCTTCGTCGGTGACCTTGTCGCTCACCATGCGGTCGTCGTCGCTGATCGCGGCCTCCGCGCGTTCGGCTTCAGCGATCTGCCGATCAATCTCAGGGATCTCACCGTACAGCAGCCTGGATGCACGCTCGAGGTTGCCCTCCCGCTGGGCAACCTGGGCCTGCATGTTGAGCTGATCGCGCTTCTCGCGCAGTTCGCCGACGCGATTCAGCGAGGTGCGCTCGCGCTCCCACCGCTCTTCAAGCACGTCGAGTTCGCTGTGACGGACTTTGAGATCATCACGCAGCTTCGCGAGTCGCTCTTTCGACGCCTCGTCTTTCTCTTTCTTCAGCGCGAGCTCTTCGAGCTGCAACCTCGCGACAGCGCGGCGCAGCTCATCGATTTCGAGCGGAGCCGAGTCGATCTCCATGCGCAGCCGCGACGCAGCCTCATCGATCAGGTCGATGGCCTTGTCGGGCAGCTGACGCGAGCTGATGTATCGGTTCGACAGCGCCGACGCGGCGACGAGCGCGGAGTCGGCGATCTCAACCTTGTGGTGTGCCTCGTAGCGTTCTTTTAGCCCGCGCAGGATCGCGACGGTGTCTTCAACGCTGGGCTCGCCGACATACACCTGCTGGAAGCGGCGCTCGAGGGCGGCGTCCTTTTCAATGTACTCGCGGTATTCGTCGAGCGTTGTGGCACCGATGAGGCGCAGCTCACCGCGAGCAAGCATCGGCTTCAGCATCTGGGATGCCGCAACCGATGACTCTCCGCCACCGGCACCCATGAGCGTGTGGAGCTCATCGATAAAGGTGATGATCTTGCCGTCGGAGTCTTTGATCTCTTGCAGCTCAGCTTTCATGCGCTCTTCGAACTCGCCCCGGTATTTCGCGCCCGCGATGAGCGCCGAGATATCGAGCGAGATGAGCTCTTTGTCTTTGAGTGATTCGGCGACGTCGCCCGCGACGATGCGCTGGGCGAGGCCTTCGACGACGGCGGTCTTGCCGACGCCGGGCTCGCCGATGAGTACGGGGTTGTTCTTGGTGCGTCGGGTGAGCACCTGGCTCACGCGACGAATCTCGCTGTCGCGCCCGATAACGGGGTCGAGCTTGCCCGTGCGGGCGACCTCGGTCAGGTTCACACCGAACTGTTCGAGGGCGCTTTGTTCGCCGCCCTCAGCGGCTGGTTGCCAATTGGCCTGCATGCGGATCCTTTCCTGTGCAGTAGGTGGAGCGATGCTGAGGTGTCTGATCAGGCATTTTCATTCCAGTCACACACCCTCATCGCAAACTTGAGTGATATTGACTCAAGTTTAGCGCCGACCGCGCAAAAGCGCTACTGCCAATGTCAACGGGAGCCGTGATCCGCACATCAAGCGACTGCCTGAAGTGAACCTCATCTGAGTCCAAAAGTATGAATGATGCTCTGGCAGCGGTCGGGATGCAGCCATCTCAGCGCACGGACTATCCGCGCTTCTCACCCGCTCATGCGCTGATAATGGACAGCGCTAGAGCAGCCGAAGCTCGCTCTCGATCACCTGAGCCGTCGTCAAGAGCTTCGGCAAATAATCGTCACGCAGTTGTTCGAGCGTGGTCGCGCTGGCCGTCGTCGACACGTTGATCGCGGCCGCCACAGAACCGTCACGCCCTCGCACCGGCGCTGCAAGCGAGCGCAGCCCAATCTCGAGCTCACCATCGACGAGAGCCCAGCCTTGTTCGCGAACCTGCGAGATCTGCTCGGCGAGCTCGCGCGCGTCGGTCACGGTGCGCTCGGTCAGGGCGTCGACGTGCGCCTCACGCAGCACCGCATCGAGCTCATCGCCCGGCAGCTGTGCGAGCAGCACCCGGCCCATGCTCGTGGCCACCGCGGGAAACCTCGTGCCAATCGTGATGCCGACCGTCATGATGCGGCGCGTCGGTACACGAGCGATGTAGAAAATGTCATCGCCCGCGAGCACCGCGGCCGATACCGACTCACCGAGGTCGCGTGACAGTGCCTCGAGGTGCGGTTGCATGATTTCGGGCAGCGAGAGCGCCGACAGGTAGCTGAACCCCAGCTCGAGCACCCGCGGGGTGAGGGCAAACGATCGACCGTCGCTGCGCACATACCCGAGCGCCTCGAGCGTGCGCAAGAAGCGGCGCGCGGCGGCGGGCGGAATCTCGGCCCGCCTGGCCACCTCGGTGAGGGTGAGCTCGGGATGCTCGGCGTCAAACGCGCGAATCACGGCAAGGCCGCGCGCAAAGGACTGCACGAAATCTGCAGAGTGCTCACTCGATACGGCATCGCCCGCTACTCCCGAATCGCTCACGCTTTCACCCTACCGTTGCGAGCGCCGGGCGAAGCCGTCTCGGCGAGCTGGATCGATGACTCGAATCGCCTCAGTTCGGCAGCGCAAAGTGATGCTGCTGCTTCACATCAGCAACGGCCTCAGAGGCGAGATGCTCGAGCGTCGCGCGCGCGGCCTCAGCGTCAGCCGCCGTGGTCGCCACGGCGCCGGCGAACACGGTGTCTATCGCGGCGTCGGATGCTAGCACGCCGAGGATCGTCACGCCCGGCTGTCCCACCAGTTCGCTCAGCTGCTGAAAGCCGAGGTCGACTTCACCCTGAGCGAGTGACTTCGCGACGGGGATGCCCGCCTTCGCCTGCACCAGGCGGTCGCCGAGCTGCTCCGTGAGGCCCCAGTCATCGATCATGCCCACGAGGGCGTCGCCGCTGGGCCCTGTCGAGTAGCCGATACGCGTCGCTGCGAGGAGCGCAGCGCGCATGCCCGCCGCATCAGCGAAGGCATCGCCGGCTGGTTTCGCGGCCGGAGCGTCGGCGCCCGACGGCACACCCACCGCCACCTGCGAGAGCACCAGGGGCGTCACGGTGTCAGGGTCGACGTGACCCGCCGCGGCAAGCTTTCGCAGCGCACCGATCGCGAGAAACACGAGGTCAAGCTGCTCACCAGATGCGACCCGGTCTGCGGCGTCGATACCACCGAGCGATTCGATGCTCAACTCGCCATAGCCCGCATCCTGTGCAGCACCGGCAAGATCGGCGAGCACATGGCGGGTCGCCATCGATGAGATCGCTTTCACGCGGCGGCCCCTTCAACGGTTTCGGCGTCGACCTCGGCCGCAGCCGCAGGCGAGTACCGGGGGCCCGACACAGTGTGCGTGTCAATCAGCTCACCCGCGCGCGCAAGCAGCGAAGCATCGATCGAGAGGCTCACTGCCGCCTGGTTGTCGCGCAGGTGCTGCAGGTTCGTCGTGCCGGGGATCGGCACCACATGGTCGCCGCGCG
>JAAZFP010000227.1 GCA_012511645.1 Microbacteriaceae bacterium | reverse complement strand
GCTGGGTTCGACACCTGTCACGCGGTCAATGCCGCCGAAGCACGGCGCGCGGCAGAAAAATTCGACCCAGACGCAGCACTCATCGACGTTGATCTGGGCGACGGGCCCAACGGCATCGATCTCGCCCGAGTTTTCGAGCGAACGAGACCCGAGTTGGTGGCAGTGATGCTCACGGCACGTCCATCATCGGTCGTCTCCGGGCAGCTTCCACCAAACGTCGGTTTTATTCGCAAGAGCCTCATCAGCGAGCCTGGCGCACTCTTTGATGTGCTCGACACGGCTCTGCGCAACGGCGGCGACACCATTCACTACGATGACGACTCACCAACCCCGCTCGCAACCCTCTCAGCCTCTCAGCGCGAAGTGTTGCGACTCATCGCGCTGGGACTCTCAAACCTCGAGATCGCGAAGCGCCGCGGCATCACCCAATCTGGTGCTGAACAGGCAGTGAGCGCCGTCTTTCGCGGGCTCGGTTTACAACACATCGATGAGCTCATGCCACGGGTCGAAGCAGTGCGCATCTACATTGAGGCTCGCGGCTTGCCGAGGCGATCAGATGCTTCGTAGGGCATTCCAGGGCCTGGGCGGCCCGGATGCTCTGTCATGGATTACTGCGGTTGTCGTCTACCCGACGGCACTGCTGTTTACGCTCTTCGGCTCTGGCATCGAACTGCAGGGCGATGCCCTCCTGCGGCTCACCGTTGCAAGCATCGTGTCAAACACCTGCATGCTCCTCTTCATCTTTTTCGCGCAACGATTGCTGCTGTCGCAAGGATCACGGAACGCTCCCCACCCATGGTGGATGCTCGCTGCCATTCTTGGCGGTCTGGTTGTTCGCGCCGCGGTCATCGACCAACTGGTGATGTGGCTCGGTCTGCATGAGCAATCACGGTTTTGGTTTCGATTCTTTGCCTCGCTTCCGAGCACAGGTGGCATGATCGTGATTATTGCTGTGGTCGTCTCGCTGTCACGCGAGTACAGCCGCTCCCTCTCCCGATTAGATCGGGCGAAACGGTCATTCGAATTGCTCACGACCCAACATGAGGTGATCGTTGAAGAGGAGCGCAAGCAGGTTATCGCGCTCGCACGCACGAGCCTCGATGAGCGGCTAAGAGAGCTCAGTGGCGAGGCAAGTACCGAATCACTCGAGCGGGTGCGAAAGGCGATCGAGGATGTCGTCCGTCCACTCAGCCATCAGTTGAACGATCCGCTCGCGCGCAACATTCAGCTCCCTGAAGCAATCGATGAACCCGTCGGTTGGCGCGTCGTGGTGAAGGACTTCTTCGGGGAAAAGTCCATCCATCCGCTCTGGTTCACGCTCTGGTCTGCGGTCACCGGGCTGTTGTATGCACCGCAGCTGTGGGGGCTGCAGGTGGGGCTGATGTTCGTCTTGCACATCACGATCGTGACCGGGATCAGCACGTTGTTGATACGACTCGTCTGGGACCGGTTCTTCGCCTCCCGCAATTGGCGAATTCGAGCGACCGTGTTTTCCGTGTTCTGTGTGGTGGTCGGTGGACTCTACGGTTTTGGGAGCGCCGCTTTGAATCCGCTGTTCCGTGATCGTATTTGGTTGCACACGATTGCCTTGATTGCGGCAGCGCTCGTTGCTGGTTGGCTGTTCACATCACTCTCATCACTGATTCGGAACCTCAATGAGCTCACGACGCAGCTCGATGAGGTTGAGACAGCGCTGCGTCGGGAACAGGTGTTATTGAATGCACATTTGCATGTAGAAATGCGCGCACTCGCACGTTTCCTGCACGGACCGGTGCAAGATGCGCTGAGCGTGGCGGCGTTTCGTATTCGTGCAGCAATCGATGATGACCATGCGCCGTACGAACTCGTGACAGAGCTTCGCAAATCAATCGTCATCGCGATGGATGACATGTCTGATGCCGACCGCTCTGCAGCCGATACCGACGAGGTGCTCCGCCAGCTTGCTGACCTGTGGCAGGGCGTCACCGAAATCACTTGGCAGCTCAGCCATGATGCAGCAGCCGCACTCGATGAGCACACCGTCACACGTGCGAGTTTCAACGAGTTGGTCCGCGAGACGTGTTCGAACGCGGTTCGTCACGGCGAAGCAAGCCACATATCCATTTCGGCATCCGTCATTGATGACGAATTGACGTTGCTGGTAGAAAACCGTGGTGCGCCGGTGCCCGAGCACCGAGACCCGGGCCTTGGCTCGCGCCTCTTCGACGAACTGACACTGTCGTGGACGATTGAGGCGCTACCCGCGGGGAGCCGTCTCACCGCACGACTTCCTCTCATTCGTTGAGCTGAGTATTCGGTGCGTTGAGTTGTTGCTACGCCGACATCCTTCTGACATACGAGCCCTCAGATACCGAGAGCGACTTCGCAACGAATGCAACCTGGTCCTCAGAAAACTCGTGATCAAGAACTAGGCCGTCAGAGCGTTGGCGGTCAGGACGCTCTGAGTCTTCAGCTCTCGCACGGTACGACAAAGGCTCCTGAGCATCGTCGCTGGGCGGTTGCGTCGTGGCCGACGCAGTGTCAGTAGCACGCGCGTCTGGAGCACCTGACCCTGCGTCACCCGTGACAACACGGTGCGTGCTCGGCGTTTGGGCCAGTTCGTGGCGTGGTGCCTCACCAAGAGGGCGTTGCTTCATCTCGTCCGAGTAGAACCAGCCGTTCACCCATCGTGCTGTGGCGCTGAGCAAATGACGCACCTGGTTGCGAGAACGTGGCTTCGCAGGGTCTGCTGATGGCTGCAATGAGGCCTGCGGTGTCGCAGGCAAGTGCTGATCGCGTGTCATCATGAGCCCCTAACGCTCGATATATACAAGCATGATCCCCAGTGCATGATGGTAGCCCGAGCTCAGGGGCAGACCCCTGACTCTCGGCTATCGGCGTGTCGCACGCGCGTTCTCCGCGTCACTAGCCGGCGGTAACGCCCGCCTTACGCGCCCGGTTTCGGCGCACGAGCGCCGCAATCCACTCGGCCACGAGCCACACGAAGCCAACAATCCATGCTGCCATCGCGATGAAGGTCACCACATCACCCAATGCATCGGTCGAGGCATGCACTGCATCACCGTTCTCTCCGTATGCCCCAAGCCACACCTGAAACGTCGAACCATAGCCGCTATCACCGCCATCGGGCACAAAAATGCCGAGCAATACGATGCCTATGAGGCTGATCCACGATGCCAATGTCGCACGACGCAGGGCGCTGCCAAAGAGGTCTCGTCGCACCAGAAATCCCTGAGTCGCGATGACGATTTGCAACACGTAGCCAATGATCATCACAAACACCGGGCCGAACATGAGCATCACCATCAGCCAGCCGAACGAGAACAGCTTGAGCCCGAGCGCCACAAGCGGCAGCACAATGAGTGCGATGCCGGTGATGAGTATCGTTTGACGGGACATCACGCTCTTTGGTGATGTCCCGTGTGTGCTCACAGCGTGAGGGGCAGTTGTCAAAGTAGGGCTCTCAGTCATTCCTGTATCTTACCACCCCATCCGTCCACGCAATAGCTCTACACTCGAACATGTTCGGCTTGTTGCACAGAACTGAGGAGGAACAATGTCTGAAACGGCCCCCGAGCACACGGAAGTTCCCTCAGCAAATACCTCGAGCGCAGAGGCAGACCCGCACTCAACGCGAGGCGCCTATGTGACGAGCGGGGCGGAGTTCGACCGCGACACCAACTACATCGAGGATCGCATCGTGCGCGACCCCTCTGCCATCTCCTCGCTGCCCGCGCCGCCACCAAGCAAGATCGGCTCTGTTGGGTTCGGCATGAGCGAAGGTTCCGAGGCGTGGCCGGTCGAGCCAGGTCGCTACCGACTCATCGCCGCAAATGCCTGCCCGTGGGCAAACCGCACCGTCATCGTTCGGCGACTGCTCGGGCTCGAGGATGTGATCTCACTCGGCCGGCCAGGTCCAGTGCACGACGTGCGGTCCTGGACCTTCGATCTCGACCCAGGGCACCGCGACCCCGTACTTGGCGCCGAGCGGCTGCAAGAGAACTACTTCAAGCGGTTTCCGAACTATCCTCGCGGCATCACCGTGCCGGCGATTGTCGAAATCGCTTCAGGCGCGGTCGTGACGAACGACTACCCCCAGATCACACTCGACTTCTCCACCGAGTGGCGAGAGTTTCACCGCGACGGCGCGCCAGATTTGTTGCCCGAGGCGCTGCGCGACGAAATGTGGCCCGTCATCGAGCGGGTGTTCACTGAGGTCAATAATGGTGTCTACCGCTGCGGCTTTGCCGGGTCGCAAGCGGCCTACGACGCGGCCTACGATCGATTGTGGAGCGCGCTCGACTGGCTCGAGGATCGCCTCGCCACCAGGCGCTTTCTCATGGGTGGCACCATCACCGAGGCCGACGTGCGTCTCTTCACCACGCTGGCTCGCTTCGACCCGGTCTATCACGGCCATTTCAAGACCAACCGCAACCGGTTGACCGAGATGCCAAATCTGTGGGGCTACGCGCGTGACCTGTTTCAGACCCCAGGGTTTGGCGACACGATCGATTTCACGCAGATCAAGCAGCACTACTACCTGACGCACGAGGACATCAATCCAACACGGATCATGCCAGCCGGCCCTGACCTCGCGAACTGGCTTGACCCACACGATCGCGAGCGGCTTGGCGGTGAACCATTCGGAGATGGCACACCGCCGGGGCCCGTGCGCGAGAGCGAGCGCATCGATCCGGCGAACACACCGCTGCGGTAGCAAAGGCCACGCGGCGCGTGAACAACAGCAACCTTGACACGGTCTTCACCGGTGGATTCATCTATACCGGCGATGAACCATGTGCGCGGCGCGGCTCTGTCGTGGTGCCTGACGAGACCATCAGCCCGCGTTCGTTGTCTCCCTCGTGATGGCGAACCGCCTTCGTGTTCCCATATGTCAGCAGTCGGAGACCCGTGTCATCACGGGGCGCTCCGAACGACTATGCATGGTCATGCTGCAGCCGCAGCAGTGCCCGCCGCCCCATAGAGGTTGAGCAGACCGCTCACTCCTTCCGCCCCGTACACCTGCAATTGACGCGTTGCCGGGTCACCCTTGGCCAGCAGCTGCGCCAAGTACGCGTCGACTCGAGCTCGATCCCCGAAACGATCAAGTTGCTCTTCGACCGTGCCGAGCATGCGCGAAATCAGGTCAAACGCGGGCATCGATTCTGCGGTCAACGGATCTATCAGCTGGTTGCTCAGTCCGTCGCGAGCAGCCAGCCACGTCGCACCGTTCACCATCGCGGTCGCGTAATTGGGCCGTTCGTGCCCAGCCTCGGCTTCGGCGATCGCTTGGTCAACGAGCGCGCGGACGATCGCGGCAAACGCGACCGCATCAGACGCTTCGAGTTGCGCATCGGCGATTCTCAGTTCGACCGTGGGGTAATTATCAGACAGCCTCGCCACCCACGTCAGCAGGCCGCTGTCAGGCACGACTCCGGTATCGATCAGCTGGGTCACTGACCGACGGTAGTCCGCTTCGTTCTCGAAGCCAAGCGGATACCCTGCCACCGGCCAGGTCATGCCGCTCACATGACGCCAGCTCGCAAACCCCGTCGGTTCCCCGCACCAAAGGGGCGAATTTGCCGTCAGAGCCAGCAGCGTGGGTGCCCAGCGCGCCAGTCGGCACAGCACCTCAATACCTGCATCAGGTGACGGCACCTCGACATGAACGTGCGTGCCGGTCGCGTACTGGTGCTTCGCCGCGGCCCGATACTGCGATTCGATCAGTCGATATCGGTCTTTCGGCGTGACTGAGCCAGCCGTGTCGCCACCCAACGGCGGCAGCCCGGTGCCAGCCAGCACGATTCCTCGGGCGATCGCCGCCTCCGAAAAGGCGCGGCGCACCTCACTCAGCGCCTGCTCCGCGTCGTCTGTGTCATGGCAGACAGGGGTGGCCGTTTCGAGCTGGCTCGAAAAGAACTCGCGATCCATTTGCTCGTCAACATCTGCCGTCACCGCGAGCAGCTCAGCGGCGCGATTGATCGGCACGCCGGTGACACCGTCGAGCAGCAAGTATTCTTCTTCGACGCCGAAGGGGCGCTTGGGATGAGCAATCAAGGTGACTCCGTTTCATTCTCGTCGTCAGTGCGAAATCC
Organism: Microbacteriaceae bacterium; assembly: GCA_012511645.1. Classification (GTDB taxonomy): domain Bacteria; phylum Actinomycetota; class Actinomycetes; order Actinomycetales; family Microbacteriaceae; genus Leucobacter. Next base: position 3,650 of record JAAZFP010000227.1, on the reverse strand, counting down.
AGCTGCCTTGTGGGTGCCGTCGCAGAAGGGCTTGATGCTCGACAGTCCACAGCGGCACAGAGCGACCGTGCGTCGGTTCACCTCAATGAGATCACCCTCGGCGGTGCGCAGGTCAACATCGCCTCGCATCAGAATCGGACCGTCGGGGTACGGCGTAAGAGTGACGCGTCGCTTGGCCGCGCTCATTGCGTTGTCTCCTGACTCCGCCGACTCGACCGGATCGGCTGAATTGACCTGTCGAGCAGACGCGACTGATTCGTGTGGCTCCCCCCCTGACCGCGCGATGGTAGACCCGTCTTCTGCCCTGCCCCACGCGTGATTTCCCGTGGCCGCAATGAACTTTCGCCGCGCTGACACGCCTCAAACATGTGCTGAGCCATCCAGCCATCAACTGTCAAGCAGGCCGCAGCGCCAAACATGATGTCTGGAAGCAGGTCTGGCCTGTCCTCAGCGAGTGTGCCTGCGAGATCCCGCGCAGCAATCTGTTCGTGCACAGCATCAGCTTCGACATGCTCATCGAAATAATCGATCACGTCATCGCCGAACCCCAGTCTGCGCAACCCATCAGCAGTGAGTTTGCACGGAATGGACGAGGTCATTTCAAACGCAGCCAAATGACCGACGATTGCCCCAATCAGTCGCCTGTTGATCCCAAACATCGACATCATGTTGAACGAGGCCAGAGTGATCGCGGGCACCTCGTGCGCATATGCGCCGTAGGTATCGCTCAGGTCGGCCTGGCGCAGTGCAGCAGCGTACAGCTGCTGATGTACCCGCTCTGGCCTGCCACCACCGTACTCGTCACTCTGAATCTCGACGAGCGCTGCCTTTGGCCGCCCAGTGAGTCGCGGGATCGCCCACGAGTGCGGATCGGCTTCACGCAGCGTATAAATGGATCGTTGTTTGAGTGCTTCAACGACCTGATCCTTGGTTGCCTTGCGGGCAATAAACTTCGACAGGCTCGGCCCGCTGTCGTCACTCGCTAACTCAAAGAGCGCTCGAGACACCTCACCGGGGTCTGGGGCTGGCAAGAGCGGCATTGGAATAGCCGCACGCAGCTCACGTTCAAAGTCACGTTCGAGACGCACGCGAACCTCGAGCAGAGATGGGACCCATTCGTGCTCTGGGTCAAGCCATGGGAGAGACCCGTAGTGCGATGCGTACAGCAGAAAGAGCGCGGCCTGGATGTCGTCGTCATATGTGATTGAGGGAGCGGCCGCAGTTGCCTCATCGGTGAGCGCAAGCAACATCTCTCGAGTGGGTGGCGCTGCCGTGGTCATCCCGGCCTGATCGTCGTGCTGGAGCACCTGCAGAACCGCTTCGCTCAGGGGCCCGCGCACAAACCGCTCTAGAGAGGTGCCGTCGACCGGCGCTAGGTGGCTGCCGCTGTTTGGACGAGGAGCGGGCGCAGCATCGTCCGCGCGAGAAGGTGCGCTCGCTACGAATGGCGCGTCGGCTCGTGAGCTTGTGAGTGAGTGCATCGGTCTACCTTTCATCGTTGGCCGATGAGCCACATCTTGTCCGCTCTCATTGCACCCCAATACCCCCTTGACCCCGGCAGTGTCTTTGGCTACAGGCATTCGTGTCCCAGTGAGCGCACCTGAGCGCGCGCTACGCCTGATCCCACCCCTGTTGTGGACTGCGACATGTCTCACGAAACACGAACTGTGACGGCGGGCGACGCTCACGACTCGACCAGTCAATAGCCGGTCGATCCGACTGTTCGGGAACGTAGCCGAGGCGGTAGAGCGCCATGAGTTCGAGGTCATCCGGCACCTCAAGCAGCTCGATGAGTTTCTGCCACCGGCCAGGCGCTTCCATCGGAAATGAAATGAATTGGATCCCCATGCCGAGTTCGCAGGTCGTGAGCCACACATTCTCCATGGCCGCGCCGAGACTGAACTGGCAATAGAAGTCGGCGAGCTCATGCGCCTCACGGTCGCGGCGGTCAAGCATCACACCGAGGACAATCGGCGACCCCTGTACCAGCTTTCTGTTCTCTTCACCGAGCGTGTGCGGCACTCTCAGCATTCGCATCGCCTGCACCCCCGCCGGAGTGAACACCGCCTTGGTAAATGGGCGCAACGCCTTCGGGAGTTTATCGAAATACATGCCCGACCGATGCTCTGCCATTTCCTCGGCGCTAAACCGGAAGTGACGTTTGTACCGTTCGAAGAATGATCCCTCTGAAATCACCTGGGTCATCGACACCCCGCTGATGCGAGCGATTCCTTCGATCGTCTCGCGGTGCTCTATGACGACAAACCTCCATGGCTGACTGTTGAACTGCGACGGCGCGGATGCCGCAGCCTTGATGAGCAGTTGCTGATGCGAGTCACTCACGGGGTCGGGCAGAAACGGTCCGTTCGTGGTGCGCCGGCCGAACAGGACGTCGATAAATTCCATGGGGTGCCCCTCTCGAATGATGATGTGCGGTGAGTGTGGTGTGGCCGGTTACCGTGGCCCGAGGATGAGCATCACGAGTGCCGTCGCGTAGCAGGGGGCCGCACTGAGACCGAGTAGCATGTGACGCCTGAGGTGCACGCGGACCGGCGCGGTGACGAACGGCAGCACGGCAAGCGGCACGAGCGCAAGAAGCAAGACCGCGGCGCGCATCCACTGCACGGAGAAGGACAGCACCGCGGCAATCAGCGTCAGCACTACGGTCACGACGAACAAGCGAGTGTGCCACGCCCTTCCGACACGCCTCCCCGCGGCACTCAGGGTGCCGAGCGTCACGGTGCCGAGATAGCACACGCTGGCGAGCATCACCCATGGTGCTGATGAAAGCGGGGACATATGTGGCCTTCGGTCGATGTGGTTTCGCTGCGCTGACTCATTTCTAGTCGAGCTTTCACACACTTGCCCAGGGGTTGCGCGCGCCGCCGCGAATGTGCTTAGTGGGCAGTGAATGCCCCTGTCAAGGGCGTAGCCGCACGCGCGCACGCGTCGTTGACTATCGGCATGGCCCACGTTCTTGCGATCGGCACTGCAGTGCCCGAAGCCCGACTCACCCAGGGTGAAACTCGCGACTTTTTTGCCTCTCAACCGGGGGTCGACCGTCTGAGCGCTCGGCTCATCGGTATCGCGTTTGACCAGTCAGCGATTGATACAAGGCACTGTGTCATCGGGGCAAAGGGCGCCCGCGATCCACTCTTTACCGACCACGATGACCGGCTGCGCCCTGCCAGCACCGGAGCTCGCAACGCGGTCTATCGTCGGGAAGCGCCGGCACTGTTTCTTGCGGCGGCGAACGATGCGCTCGATCGTGCGGGGGTCGTCGCTTCAGAAGTGACCCATGTGGTGACGGCCTCGTGCACCGGCTTCTTCGCTCCGGGTCCTGATTTCTTGTTGGCGAAGCAACTCGGCATTCGCACCACTGCGGAGCGCACCCATGTCGGGTTCATGGGATGCTCTGCGGCGTTTCCTGCACTCCGCATCGCGGCTCGCGCCTGTGACGCGGATCCAAATGCGGTCGCGTTGGTGGTCTGCGCCGAACTGTGTTCGATTCACCTCAGATCATCGAATGACCCGGAGCAGATCGTTGCCTCGGCCGTTTTCGCGGGCGGTGCCGCAGCAGTTGTGCTTACTTCTGCCCGACCCCCGCACGGTCGAGCACAGCTCGCCAGCCTCTGTTTTGGTCCCGGCCT